>PEWM01000195.1:15035-19482 GCA_002779455.1 Deltaproteobacteria bacterium CG07_land_8_20_14_0_80_60_11 | reverse complement strand
TGGCAGGCGGTGCCCATACACACCGCGATCTGGTGTTCCCCCTTGGGTTCCAGGTTGAAAGCGGTGTAAAAAGTGGCCACCGCCCAGCCCCGGGAGATGGGCACGCCCAGATGATCGCACACCGCCCGCATCGCCGCCGGGGAGATATAGTTGAAGTTGGCCTGAACATCCTGGAGGGCGCTGATCAGATATTCCCGCTGGGGCGGAAAACGGTCCAAGATGGCTTCAATTTTTCCAAAAGATATGCTCACGGTTTCGACCTCCTTTGCACCTTTTGGGTACCCGTAAAAGCAAGGAGGAGGCCAAATAGATTAACACATTGATATTTAAGGTGTTTTAGTGATGACCGGGGAATCGGGAGGCCCCGGGCAGGGAGAAAAATGGGCGGAATTAAAACATTATTGAGGGCATATCGGATAATGTCAGAATAATCAAATAGTTATCCTAATAAAAAAATGTCGCGGAATCTTTCAGGGAACATGGTTTTGGAAAAAGAGGGCAAGTGATTAGGACAAAAAATGAGCGGAATTAAGACAGATTTAGATAATTATCATAAAAACCTTTTATATCGGTAAGTTAGCAGTGTTGCAGAATCGTACTAGGCGTCTTATTTCTTGAATTCAGCCGGGTTGATGGCATAGGACCGCATTTTTCTCCACAGCTTGCTGCGGCTGATTTGCAGCAGGCGCGCCGCCTCGTGCTTGCTGCCATAGACCCGCTCCAGGGCCTTGATAATGGTTTCCCGCTCCAGGGCCTGTAAGGGGCTGCGGGAACTATCCAGATCTTCCAGTTCCCGGCCGGCCCAGGCTGACTCCATGCGAGGCAGGTGCCGCTCGGTAATGAAGGGACCCTTGGCAAAGACGAAGCAGTATTCCAGGACATGCTGCATTTCCCGCACATTGCCGGGCCAGGGGTGGCGGCAGAAAAGTTTCATCACCTTGGGGTCCACCCCCCTGATTCTCTTGTTAAATTTCCGGTTGAGCTGTTCCAGGAAGTACTTGACCAGGATGGGGATATCTTCCCGCTTTTCCCGCAGGGGCGGCAGGTGGATGGGCACGGTGAAGAGCCGGTAGTACAGGTCGTCCCGGAATTTCCCCTGGCGCATGGCTTCCTGCAGGTCCACGTTGGTGGCCGCCACGATCCTGGCCTCCAGGGGGATTTTACGGTTGCCGCCCACCCGCTCGAAGCCTCTCCCCTCCAACACCCGGAGCAGTTTTACCTGGAGGTCCGGCCGCAGGTCGCCGATCTCATCCAGAAAGAGCGTGCCGCCCTTGGCCAACTCGAACTTCCCCGCCTTGCTGCTCACCGCCCCGGTAAAAGCCCCCCGCTCGTAGCCGAAAAGCTCGGACTCCAGTAAAGTCTCCGGGATCGCCGAACAATTGACCGCCTGAAAGGGCCCTTTACGCCTGGGGCTTAGCGTGTGCAGGGCCCGGGCGATGAGCTCTTTGCCGGTCCCCGACTCGCCCAGGATCAGCACATTGGATTCGGAGGCGGCAATGGTGGGAAGCTGGTGAATAATTTCCTGCATCTGGGGACTAACGCCGACGATGTCCGCAAAAGGCTGACTATCCTTACCTTCCGTGGGATGCTGGAGGCACTCCAGGTCTTGAAAGGTCTCCACCCCTCCCAGCACCCGGTTGCCCGGCTTTTTGATCTGCGCGGTGCTCACCAGGATCAATTTCTTCTGACCGGCCTTAGTGAGCATTTCCACCTCCTGGTCCAGCAAGGCTTGGCCGGTGCTCATGGTGATGCGCATGGGGCATTTTTTGTGGCACAGATCACTCCGGAAGATGTCCCAGCAGAACTTGCCCATGGCTTCGTCCCGGGAATACCCGGTGATTTCCTGGGCGGTGCGGTTAAAATAACTGACTTGCCACCGGGTGTTCACTAAAAACACCCCCTCCGGGAACTGGTCCATGATCTCCTCGTGGCTCAGTCCCAGGAACTTGAGGGCCTGGCCCAGGGCTTCGTCACCCCTTTTTTCCAAGGTAATGACCGTACCCGTGACCCGATTCTCTTCGTCGTAAAGGGGGATGCACCGGTAAAAAATACCGGTTCCCGTCAAGTCATCTACCTGCAACAGTCCGTGTTCCTCCTCCCCACAACCCAGCATTTCCCAGATGGGTTGGCCGTGCCGTGAGAAGGAATGGGCCAGCGGGCCGTTGGCCTTGATGAAACTACCGGAGGGCAGAGGGCGCACGAGAAAGGACTCCGCCAGGGGATTGGCGGCCAACAGCTTGCCGCGGCGGCTTACCACTAATACTCCGCAATCTCCATCCATGGCGAGTCCCCAAGGTTTCAGGAAGGGCCAGGTCGGCGTGGTGAGTCATTCTCTCATAAGCTTCAGATAGCGAAGAGATCCGACATAAACCTTCATTTAGTCTACTATAAATTCAAAGCAAATTCTGTGCCAAAATAATTTTAATCACGGTAAAAGTTCGGCAGGGCGGGCCTTCGGGCCAGACAAGCTGATCCTGTTCTTGGCAAGGCGCGTCTTTCGAGTCGGCGGCGCTACCGTCCGCATCCGAAAAATCAGCAGTAAGGGCGCCTCAGTTGGGCCCTATCCGAACTGGGACCAGTCCTGCCCCTTTTCGCCCCATCCGGGGTTCCGCCGCGCCCCTTTTTTTCCGGTGCGGTCAACTTATATTGGATAATCGGAAGTATTTCCCGGCGACCATCAAGGCGGCGCACCGGGAGTTAAACCCGCGGCCAGCCCCATTTCGCAGTTTTATTCTTGCTTCACGTGCTTGACTTATGGAATATTATCTTTTAGGATGTACTCGTGGGTAATTTCACAATATCTGCACTAAACTTGGTATATAAACATTCTGAATAAACGGAAGGTACTTTTATGGCAGCCGAAACACGAGGGAAAGTAGGTCAAGTTATGGTTATAGGCGCCGGGATCGCCGGGGTGCAGGCGGCCCTGGACCTGGCTAACTCTGGTTTCTATGTCCATTTAGTGGAAAAGAAGTCGGCCATCGGCGGGGTCATGGCCCAGTTGGACAAGACCTTCCCCACCAATGACTGCGCCATGTGCATCATCTCCCCCAAATTGGTGGAATGCGGCCGGCACCTGAACATCGAGATTCACACCCTGTCCGAAGTAAAGGCCATGAGTGGGGCGCCGGGGAATTTTACGGTCAGCGTGGAGAAGGAACCCCGTTACATCGACCCGAGCAAATGCACCGGCTGCGGTAGCTGCGCCGAGGTCTGCCCGGTGCGGGTGCCCGATGAGTTCAACCTGGGGCTGGCGGAACGCAAAGCGATTTACCGGCTCTATCCCCAGGCCATTCCCGCCACTTTCGCCATCAAGAAGGCGGACCGGGCCCCGTGCGCCAGGGCCTGCCCCGCCAATCTCAGCGCCCAGGGTTACGTGCAGCTCATCAAGGAGCACAAGTATCCCGAGGCCCTGGCCCTGATCATGGATCGGCTGCCCCTGCCGGGGACCATCGGCCGCATCTGTCCCCACCCCTGTGAGACCGACTGCCGCCGCCAGGAAGTGGATGAGCCCATCGCCATCTGCAACCTGAAACGCTTTGTGGCGGACCGCGTGGACTGGAGCGCCCTGCCGGCGCCCGAGGTCCCCAAGAAAAGCCAGTCCGTGGCCATCATCGGCGCCGGTCCCTCGGGCTTAAGCTGCGCCTACCATCTGGCCCTCCAGGGCTATAAGGCGGTGATCTTTGAGGCCGCTCCGGAGGCCGGCGGCTGGCTGCGCTACGGTATCCCGGAATACCGGCTGCCCCGGGAAGTCTTAAAGCGGGAAGTGGATTACATCAAGCGCTGCGGGGTGGAGATCCACTGCAACTCCCCCATCGGCGGCGACCGCACCATCAACGGCCTCCTGACCCGGGACGGTTTCAGCGCCGTCTTCCTTGGGGTGGGGGCCCAGGATTCCATCCGTCTGCCGGTGCCGGGGTCCGACGCCCAGGGGGTGCTGTGGGGCGTGGAATACTTGAAAGATTCGGCCTCCGGACAAAAGTTCGCCTTCGAAGGCAAAAGGGTGCTGGTTATCGGCGGCGGCAACGTGGCCATGGACGTGGCCCGCACCGCCCGGCGCCAGGGGGGTGACATCACCCTCATCTGCCTGGAAACCCCGGAAGAGATGCCCGCCTCCCGCTGGGAAGTGGAAGAGGCCGAGCACGAAGGGGTTACCATCGTCAACCGCTGGGGCGTCAAAGAGATTAACGCCGCCGCCGGCAAGGTTACCGGCCTCACCCTCAGGGCGGTGGCGCGGGTCTTCGACGAGCAGGGCCGGTTCTCGCCTACCTATTTTGATGATAAAACCACGGCCCGGGAGGCCGACGTGGTCATCATGGCCATCGGCCAGCGGACCAACCTGAAGTTCATCACTGAGGCCGACGGCATCAAGCTGACGCCCCGGGGCCTCATTGAGACGGACCCCGAAACCAAGGCCACCTCGCGCGAGGGCGTCTTTGCCGGCGGC
>PEWM01000195.1:6909-14923 GCA_002779455.1 Deltaproteobacteria bacterium CG07_land_8_20_14_0_80_60_11 | reverse complement strand
TGCCGGTCCGGCCCATCCCCAAGGAAGAAGGCCATTGGAACCCGGTCCCGGAGAATATCCAGAAGCAGCACCGGGCCTTCATGGCCACCACGCCGGTTTCAGAGTGGATTAAGGGCTTCAAGGAAATCAACCTGGGCTATAAAGAAGAGCAGGCCGTCGAAGAAGCGGCCCGCTGCCTCAATTGCGGCATTTGCTCCGAGTGCATGCAGTGCGTCGCCGCCTGCCAGGCCAAGGCGGTGGCCCACAAGCTGGGACCGGAAAAACTGGAGTTGGAGGTGGGCGCGGTCATCCTGGCGCCGGGCTTTACGGTCTTTGATCCCAAGAAGTATGAGGCCTACCACTATGCTTCGTATCCCAACGTGGTGACCAGCCTGGAGTTCGAGCGCATCTTGAGCGCCTCCGGGCCCTTTGCCGGCCACCTGGTGCGGCCCTCGGACCACAAGGAGCCCCTGAAAATCGCCTGGCTCCAGTGCGTGGGCTCCCGGGACCTGAACCACTGCGACAACAGCTACTGCTCCGCGGTGTGCTGCATGTACGCCATCAAGCAGGCGGTCATCGCCAAGGAGCATTGCAAAGACTATACGCTGGATGCCTCCATCTTCTTCATGGACATGCGGACCCACGGCAAGGACTTCGAGAAGTATTACTGGCGGGCCCGAGACGAACATGGCATCCGCTTCCTGCGCTCCCGGATCCACACCATTGATGCAGTGCCGGGCGCCGAGGACGTGGCCATCCGCTATCTGTCGGAGCAAGGCGAGTTGAAGACGGAAGTTTTCGACATGGTGGTCCTCTCAGTGGGCCTGGAATCCTCCGCGGATGCCCTGAGGGTGGCGAAAACCATGGGTATCGACGTCAAACCCGCCACCCGCTTCGCCGATACTTCGCCCTTTACGCCGGTGAACACGAGCAAATCCGGAGTGTATGTCTGCGGCGCCTTCCAGGGCCCCAAAGACATTCCGCAATCGGTCATGGAGGCCTCCGCCGCCGCCGCCGCCGCAGGGGAACTCCTGTATGAGGCCCGGGGCACGGCCACCAAAAAGCGGGAGTTGCCGCCGGAGATTGACGTGGAGGGCCAGGAACCCCGGGTGGGGGTCTTTGTCTGCAACTGCGGCATCAACATCGGCGGAGTCATCAACGTCCCGGCCCTCACCGAATATGTCGCCACCCTGCCGGGGGTGGTCCTGGCCGACCAGAACCTGTTCACCTGTTCGGCCGACACCCAGGACAAGATCCTGGGGGCCATCACCGAAAACAAGCTCAACCGGGTGGTGGTGGCGTCTTGCAGCCCCCGGACCCACATGGCCATGTTCCAGGAGACCATCCAGCAGGTGGGCCTCAACCCTTATCTCTTTGATATGGCCAACATCCGCGACCAGGACTCCTGGGTGCACATGCAAGAACCGGAAAAGGCCCTGGAAAAGGCCAAGGACCTGATCCGGGGCGTGGTGGCCCGGGTGGTGCAGTTAGAACCCCTGCACAAGCAGGCCTTCCCGGTAACCAAAGCCGCCCTGGTCATCGGCGGCGGCGTCGCCGGCATGGAAGCGGCCCGGTCCATCGCCGATATGGGCTTTCAGGCCTACCTGGTGGAACAGGGCGACAAACTGGGCGGCCAGGCCTGGAACCTGGTGGTCAGCTCCCGGGGCTATAACTACCGGGGTTACCTGGAAGACCTGATCAAGAAGGTGGAGACTCACCCCAACATCGAGGTCCTGTTCAACTCCACCGTCAAGGACACCAGCGGCTTCGTCGGCAACTTCGCCTCCATTATCCAGACCCCCAAGGGCGAGCGCCAGTTGGACCACGGCGTCACCATCATGGCCACGGGCGGTCAGCCGTACAAGCCGGAGGAGTACCTCTACGGCCAGAACCCCAACGTCTTGACGCTCTTTGAGATCGACAAGCTTATCTATGCCAAAGACGCCAAGGTGACCGGCGCCCAGCAGGCAGTCTTCATCCAGTGCGTCGGCTCCCGGGAACCCCAGCGGCCTTACTGCAGCCGGCTCTGCTGCACCCATTCGGTGGAGTCCGCCATCGAACTGAAAAGGCTCAAACCCGATATGGATGTCTTCATCCTCTACCGGGATATGCGGACCTACGGGGAAAAGGAGCTGCTCTATAAAGAGGCCCGGGAACTGGGGGTGGTCTTCGTCCGCTTCGATCTGGAAGGCAAGCCCCAGGTGGAACAGACCGCGGACGGCAGGCTCCATCTGACCATCACCGATCTCATCCTGGATCGGCCGGTGGTCCTTTCGCCCGACCTTTTGGCCCTGGCCTCGGCGGTGCTGCCCAATCCCGTGCAGGATATCGGGGAAATCTTCAAGGTGCCCCGGAACGCCGAAGGCTTCTTGAACGAGGCCCACGCCAAGCTGCGCCCGGTGGATTTGCCCTCCGATGGCCTCTTCCTGGCGGGTCTGGCTCATTATCCCAAGCCCATCGATGAGTCCATCGCCCAGGCCAAGGCGGCCGCCGGCCGGGCCGCCACCTTCCTGGCCAAAAACACGGTGGAAGTGGGCGGCATCGTGGCCGTGGTGGACCAGGACAAATGCGCCGTGTGCCTCACCTGCGTCCGCACCTGCCCCTTCAACGTGCCGGTCATCGATTACACCGTGGACGCGGCCTACATCGACCCGGCCAAGTGCCAGGGCTGCGGCGTGTGCGTCTCGGAGTGCCCGGCCAAGGCCATTACCCTGAAGAACTTCACCGACACCCAGATCATCGCCCAGGAAACGGCTCTGGCCGCGGGTTGAGAAAAGGAGGAACAATGACCACTGCATGGTCTCCCAAAATCATCGGCTTCTGCTGCCGTTACTGAGGCTACAGCGCTGCGGACCTGGCAGGTTCGATGCGACTGCAATACCCTGCGGATATCAAGCTCATCCTGATGCCCTGCACCGGGCGGGTGGATATCATCCACCTGCTCAAGGCCTTTGAGGCCGGGGCCGATTCAGTCATGGTGGTGGGTTGCCTCGAGGGTGAGTGCCATTATCTTATGGGCAACATCCGGGCCAGAAAACGGGTAACCAAGGTGAAAAAGGATTTCGCCCAGATGGGCATGGAACCGGAACGGGTGGAGATGTTCAACCTGTCCTCCTCGGAAGGCCCGAAATTCGCCGCCCTGGCCAGGGAAATGGTGGAGCGGACCCTGAAGCTGGGCCCCAGCCCCACCAAAGCTGAGGAACGGGCTGCCTGGCTGGCCGCTCAACCCAAAGCCGCCGCGGGGTAAAAGAAGGAGAAGTGGAAAGAATGTTGGGGAAGGGGGCCAAGGGCGGCGCAGGCGTCTCGCCTGTGCCGGCGCAGGCTATTAGGTCGCCGCAGACCTCAGCCTGCCACCGCACCGGCTGGGAAGCCTGCGCCACGGGGTATTTTGGCAGCAAGCCGATAAATTTTCAGCCGCCAAGATCGTTTTATACCAAATAGCAATCAAAAGACTATTTTTTGTCATTCTGAGCGCAGCGAATCTCTCTTTTCAAGCCGCCGAGATTCACTCCGCGTGCGCTCCGCTCAGAATGACATGAATATTCATAGTTTTTTGACGGCAACTTCGCATTATAAGCGGCTCAACTTTTTCCGGCCGGGACCGAGAAAAGGGCCAGGACCCGGAGGCCCTGACCCTGGGAAGTTCGAGATGGTTTATCGGCTTACAACCCCGGGAAGATCTTCACCGCGTTCAGGGCCAGGTTGTAGAGGAAGCCCGGGAAGATGCCGATGGCGAGCACCCCGGCGGCGGTGAGGGCCACTACCGCGGTCTGGGCCGGGGAGAAGTCCACCGGGCCCAGGTCGGCCTCCGCCGGCTTCATATACATGAGCACGGTGATGCGGAGATAGTAGAAGACCGACACCAGGGAGTTCATGACGCCGATGATGGCCAGCCAGATGTAGCCGGCCTGGACGGCGGCGGAGAAGATGTAGAACTTGCCCACGAAGCCCGCGGTGGGGGGAATCCCCGCCAGGGCGAACATAAAGAGGGCCATGCTGGCCGCCAGGACCGGGTGCTGGGCGCCCAGGCCGGAGTAGTCGTAAATGTTCAGGTAGCTGTCCTTCTTTCTCCCCACCAGGATCACCACCCCGAAGGCCCCTAAGTTCATCAACGTGTAGGCCAGCAGGTAGTAGAGCAGGCTCATGGCGCCCAACTGGTTGGCGGCCACCAGGGCCACCAGGAGATAGCCGGCGTGGGCGATGGAGGAGTAGGCCAACATGCGTTTGATGTTGGTCTGGGAAATGGCAACCACGTTGCCGATGGTCATGGTGGCCACGGCCAGGACCCAGATGAGCATGTTCCAGTCCACCTTGATGGCCGGGAAGGCCAGGAAGAAGACCCGGGCGAAGGCGGCGAAGGCGGCGGCCTTGACCGCCACGGACATAAACGCGGTGATGGAAGTGGGGGCGCCTTCATAGACGTCCGGGGTCCACATGTGGAAGGGGGCCGCGGCCACCTTGAAGCCGAAACCCACGATCAACAGACCCATGCCCAGGAGCACCAGGGGCGCCATGGCCGGGTCGGCGCCCAGGCGCAGGGGCAGGTCGTCGAGGAACAGGGTGCCCCCCGAGGCCCCGTAAAGCATGGCCATGCCGAAGAGCAGAAAGGCGCTGGAGAACGACCCCAAGATGAGGTACTTCAACGCCGCCTCATTGGAGCGCAGGTCTTCCCGAAAGAGGCCCGCCAGGACATAGACCGCGATGGACATGATCTCGAGGCCCAGGAAGATCATGATCAGGTGGGCCCCGGCGGCCATGAGCATCATGCCCACGGTGGCGAAGAGGATCAGGGCGTAGTATTCGCCCATGTTCTTGCCGTAATCTTCCAGGTATTGCCGGGAGATGAGGACCGTCAGGGCCGCGCCCAGGATGAAAATCAGGTAGAAGAAAAAGGCGAAGTTGTCCAGGTAGACCATGCGGGCGAAATCGGCGCCGGTTGCGCCCCAGAGGCCGATGGTTTGGAACGCCGCCACCGCCAACCCCGTTAGGGCGAGCCAGGAAAAGCACACCTTCCGTCCCTTGGGGGAGAGGGCATCCAGCACCAGGATGAGGATGGCGGTCACCGTCAATGTCAGCCACGGCCCGATGCTGCTCAATTGGAAGCTGGGTATGGTGAAGGTCATTGCGCCTCCCCCTTAAACACGTGAGATTGGGAAACCTGCGTGGACTTGGCCTTTTCCATCATGGCCAGGAAGTTTTCCGTCGACGCCTTGGTCTTGTCTAAAAAGGTGCTGGGATAGACCCCGATCCAGACGATAAAGAGGATCAGGGGGGCAAAGATGGCGATCTCCCGCCAGGACAGGTCTTTGAGGTCCTGGTTCTTGTCGTTGGTCACCTTGCCGAACATCACCCGCTGGAACATCCACAGCATATAGCAGGCCGCGAAGATGACCCCGGTGGCGGCGATGGTGGCATAGACCTTATTGACCTGGAAGGTCCCCAGGAGGATGAGGAACTCGCCCACAAAGCCGTTCAACCCCGGCAGCCCGATGGAAGACAGGGTCACGATCATGAAGATGATGGCATAGATGGGCATAGGGGTGCTCAGGCCGCCGAACTCGGAGATCATCCGGGTGTGCCGCCGCTCGTAGATTATGCCGACGATCAAGAAGAGAGCCCCGGTGGACAGCCCGTGGTTAATCATCTGGATGATGCCCCCCTGGACCCCCGGCATGGTGAAGGTGAACAACCCGAGCATCACGAAGCCCAGGTGGCTCACCGAGGAAAAGGCGATGAGGCGCTTTAAGTCCTTTTGCATCATGGAGACCAGGGCGCCGTAGACGATGCCGATGAGCGCCAGGATGGAAAACAGGGGCACGAAGTAGTGGGCCGCCTGGGGAAACATCGGCATATTGAAGCGCAGGAAGCCGTAAGTTCCCATCTTCAGGAGCACCGCCGCCAGGATGACCGAACCCACGGTGGGGGCTTCGGTGTGGGCGTCCGGCAACCAGGTGTGGAAGGGGAACATGGGCACCTTGATGGCGAAGGCCAGGCCGAAGGCCAAAAACATCCAGAACTGCAGGTTGAAGGGGATGGACATCCCATACATCTTCAGGAGGTCGAAGGTGTAAGTGCCGGTGGTCTTGCCGTAGTGGAAGTAGAGGACCAAAATGGCCACCAGCATCAGCAAGGAACCGAACATGGTGAACAGGAAGAACTTGATGGCCGCATAGACCCGGCGGGCCGGATTGCCCCAGACCCCGATGAGCAGGTACATGGGGATGAGCATCACTTCCCAGAAGACGTAGAACAGGAAGAGGTCCAGGGAGACGAAGACGCCGATCATGCCGGTCAACAGGAACAGCAGGCACACCATGAATTCCTTGACCCGGTGCTGGATGTCGTCCCAGGTGGCCAGGACGCAGATGGGGGTCAGGAAGGTGGTCAGCATGATGAGCAGCAGGGAAAAGCCGTCGATCCCCACGTAGTAGCTGATGCCGTAGGTCGGCAGCCATTCCCGCCGCTCCACGAACTGCATGGCCGCGGTCTGGCTGTTGAAATTAAACCAGAGGGGCAGGGAAACCACGAACTCCACCAGGGAAATGGCCAGGGTGGCAACCTTCAGGCCCTGGTGGTGTTTCCGGTTCAGGATCAGCAGTATCCCTATCCCGACGATGGGGAGGAAGATCAGAATGGAGAGGATGGGTAGTTGCATGTGCCCCCCCTAACGCCCGATGAGATAGCCGGTGACGAGCACCGCTCCGAGGAGGATGGCCAGGGCGTAAGATTGTACAAACCCGGTCTCCAGCTTTCGGAGGTGGCTGCTCAGCCAACCGACGGTGGTGGCGCTGCCGTTCACCGCGCCGTCAATGACGTTTTCGTCCACGCCGTGCCACAGGAAGTCGGAGCCGTTCTTGATGGGCTCCACCACCGCGGCGTCATAGATCTCGTCCACGTAGTACTTGTGATACACCAGGTCATAGATGACCGGGATTTTCTCAATAACCTTTTCCGGCAGCTCCGGTTTCTGCATATAGAACTTGTAAGCCATGAAGATGCCCGCGGCGGCCACCGCCATGGAGAAGATCATCATGGTGATTTCGAACCAGGCCGGGGAGTGCACCTCATGCACCAGCGGGGTGATGGCCGGGGCCAGAAATTCCTTGAACTTGTTGGCCCCTTCGATGATGGGAAAGCCCACCAGGCCGCCCACCACCGCAAGCCCGGCCAGAACCATCAGCGGCACGGTCATCAGCGGCGGGGACTCATGGGGATGCACGTGGGGATCCACCCGGGACTCGCCGTGGAAGGTCATGAACACCAGCCGGAACATGTAGAAGGCGGTGATGAAGGCCGCCACGGTGGCGATGCCCCAGAAGACGTAATGACCGCTCACCAGGGAGTGGAACAGGATCTCGTCCTTGCTGAAGAAGCCGGCGAAGGGGAAGATCCCGGCGATGGCCAGGGTGGCCAGCAGGAAGGTCCAATAGGTGATGGGCAGGTATTTTTTCAGGTCGCCCATCTTGCGCATGTCTTGTTCGCCGTGCAGCCCGTGGATGACGGAGCCGGAGCCTAAGAAGAGGAGAGCTTTGAAGAAGGCGTGGGTCATGAGGTGGAAGATGCCGGAGGTAAAGGCCCCCACGCCGCAGGCCAGGAACATGTACCCCAACTGGCTGACGGTGGAGTAAGCCAGGACGCGCTTGATGTCGAATTGGGTAATGCCGATGGTGGCGGCATAAATCGCGGTGAGGGCCCCCACCGCCGCCACCGCCGTCATGGAGATGGGCGCCAGGACGTACAGGGTGCTGCACCGGGCCACCATGAAGACGCCGGCGGTGACCATGGTGGCCGCGTGGATCAAGGCGGACACCGGGGTGGGGCCTTCCATGGCGTCGGGCAGCCAGGTGTACAGCGGCAGCTGGGCCGACTTGCCGATGGCCCCTAAAAACAGGAACAGGGTGATGGCGGTGAGGACGCCGGAGCCCATGGGGTACTTGGCGGCCAGGGGAAACACCTCCGTGAAGTTCACCGACCCGAAGGTCCAGAAGATCAGGAAGATGCCCAGGAGGAACCCGAAGTCGCCGATCTGGTTGAC
>PEWM01000195.1:5363-6893 GCA_002779455.1 Deltaproteobacteria bacterium CG07_land_8_20_14_0_80_60_11 | reverse complement strand
CCCGCGTCGGACGCCGACTGCTTTTCATACCAGAACCCGATGAGTAGATAAGAACAGAGGCCGACGCCTTCCCAGCCCACGAACATCAGGAGGAAGTTGTTGGCGCTCACCAGGAGGAGCATGGCGAAGACGAAGAGGTTGAGGTATGCGAAATACCGGTAAAAGCCCTCGTCCTCGTGCATGTAGCCGATGGAGTAAATGTGGATGAGGGTGCTCACCCCGGAGACCACCAGCAGCATGATCAGGGATAGGGGGTCAATCAGGAAGGCCACCGAGGCCTTGAAGGGCCCCGAGGCGATCCAGGTGTAGACCACCTTTTCCACCGACCGGGCGTCCACCGGGAGTTTCAGGAATTCCAGGAAGATCGCCACGGTGAGCAGGAAACTCAGGCCCACGGCGGCGGACCCGATGGTCCCCACCACTGACTTGGGCAGACTCTTGCCCACCAGGCCGTTGATCAAAAAGCCGATGAGGGGAAAGAGGGGTATCAGCCAGACATAATCCATCATGGAGTTCGCCTCACCACTTGAGGATATTGAGGTTGTCTACGTAAACGTCGCCCCGGTTGCGGAAGATGGCCACGATCAAGGCCAGTCCCACCGCCACTTCCGCCGCGGCCACGGTCAGGACAAAGAACACGAACATCTGGCCGTCCACGGCTTTGAAGTAGTCGGCAAAGCCGATGAAGGCCAGGTTGACGGCGTTGAGCATCATTTCGATGCTCATGTAGATGACCAGGGCGTTGCGCCGAATCAGGACCCCGATCACCCCGAGGGCGAACAGGGCCACGCTCAAGGCCAGGTAATATTGGACAGGCACTACCATAGACGCTCTCCGGTTGAGTTCTCTCGCTAAGACGCCAAGATCGCAAAGGTTTTGTTCTTGGCGCACTTTGCGCCTTTGCGAGCCCTTTACTTCAACTTACTTTTCGCCAGCACCACCGCCCCCACGATGGCCACCAGAAGCAGGACCGACGTGACTTCGAAGGGCAGCAGGTAGTCGGTGAACAGGCTCCGGGCGATGGATTCGGTGTTGCCCAGGCCCGGGGCCATTTCCTTGCCGGTGGTCAGTGCGGCTTTGGTGACACCATAAATCAGGATCAGTCCGGTGAAACCGGCCAGAATGATGCCCGCCATTTTCTGCCCGATAAAGGGAATCTTGGGCGCGTCCTCCGGCTGCCGGATATTCATGAGCATGATGACAAACAGGAACAGCACCATGATGGCCCCGGCGTAGACGATCACCTGGATGGCGGCGATGAACTCGGCGTGGGCTAAGAGGTAAATGCCTGCCACCGCAAAGAAGTTGACGATGAGCCAGAGGGCGCTCCTCAGGGGGTGCTTCTGAAAGACCACCAGGCCGCCGGAAACCAGGGCCACGGCGCCCAGGATGAAAAACAGCGTCTGCATCCCTCGGGCCTCCTATTCCTGCCGAATTGGCTGGGGATTGGGGCTTACTTGGATCATAGCCAATCCCCCAGGCGCAGTTGCGGCTTGCTCTGGGTTGCCCCCTCGATGTCGAGAACGAGCA
>PEWM01000195.1:2249-5319 GCA_002779455.1 Deltaproteobacteria bacterium CG07_land_8_20_14_0_80_60_11 | reverse complement strand
ATGGCCCCCTTGGGACAGGCCTCCTGGCAGAAACCGCAGAAAATGCAGCGCTGCAGGTTGATGGTGAAGGCCACCGGATACTTCCCGTGATCCTCAGCCTCGCCGGCCACGATACCCTTGATGGCGTTGGACGGGCAGACCTCCAGGCACAGATTGCAGGCCACACACCGCCGCGTGCCGTCCTCATTGATGGTGAGTTCCGGATGGCCCCGCCAGCGGGGCGAAACCTGCCGTTTCTCTTCCGGATACTGCAAGGTGATGGGTTTGGTGAAGACCATCCTGAGGGTGGTCGCCAACCCTTTGAGCAAAGGAATAATCATAGATTAACCCTTGATAAGTAAGATAACCGCCCCGGTGACCAGGATGTTCACCAGGCTCAGGGGCAAAAGCACCTTCCAGCCCAGGGCCATGAGCTGATCGAACCGGAAGCGGGGAAAGGTGCCTCTTACCCAGATAAAGAAGAAGACCAATGCGAAGGTCTTGCCCATGAACCAGACGACGGGGGGCAGCACCGGCCCCTGCCAGCCGCCCAGGAACAGGGTGGTGGCCAGCGCCGAGGCCACGATGATGTGGGTGTATTCCCCCATCATGAACAGGGCCCACTTCATGGAGCTGTATTCCGTCTGGTACCCGGCCACCAGCTCGTTTTCGCACTCAATGAGGTCAAACGGCGTCCGGCCGCATTCGGCCATGGCCGCGATCATGAACAGGACGAAGCCCAGGGGTTGGTAAACGATAAACGGGATGCTCTTCTGGGCTTCCACTATGGCGACGGTGCTCAGCGATCCGGCCAGCATGATTACGCCGATGACGGAGAGGCCCAGGGCCAGCTCGTAGCTGACCATCTGGGCGCAGAGGCGGAGACCCCCCAGCAGCGAATACTTGTTGTTCGAGGCCCAGCCGCCCAGGATGGCCCCATACACCCCCAGCGAGCCCACCGCGAAGATGTACAGCAGGCCGATGTTGGTGTCGGCCACCACCCCCTGGTTCAGGGCGGCGACGGTCAGGTCGATCTTGTAGCCGTAAAAGGTGATTTCCGGGGGCAGGATAGTGCCGGCGAAGGGGATGACCGCAAAGGGCAGGAACGCCGCCCCGGCGGTGATCACCGGCGCCATGAGAAAGAGGTACTTGTTGGCGCCCGGCGGGGTGAAGTCCTCTTTGAACAGCAACTTGAGGAGGTCGGCCACAGGCTGCAGCAGCCCCCAGGGGCCAACCCGGTTGGGGCCGTACCGCAGCTGGATGAAACCCAGGACCTTGCGTTCCATGAGCACCGTATAAGCGACGCAGGTGAGCAAGACCCCCATCACCACGGCGATCTTGAGGACGCTGACAGCTATTAAGAGGGGCAGATTCATGTTCTCAACCCTTTTGGATGGTCACGCGCACCAGATTGGAGTTAAGGGTTAAATCGTTGGCCGCCGGGGTGGCGAAATGCTCCGGCAGAAACACGACACCCGCGGGCATATCCGTGGACAGATCCACCGGCGCCGTGATTTCCCCGTGGGAGGAAATGACCTTTACCACCTCACCCGCCGTCAGCCCCAGGCTCTGGGCGTCCTCCGGATTGATCTTCAGAAGCGCCTCGCCCGTGACGGCCATGGTGCCGCCGGGGTGATGGGTGGTGAACGACCCGGAGTGCTGCAGGGACTTGCCGATGATCAGGGTGTAGGGCCGCCGGCCGGGCAGGCTGATGTCCACCTCAAAGGGGACGAACTTCCCGCTCAACGCCGGCTTGATCTCCGGGCAGGGCGCACTTAACTTGGGCGCCAACCCGGCCCACAGGGGCATCTTCTTCGCCAGTTCCCGGAAAATCTCCTTGGGGTTGACGTAGTTCAGGGCGAACCCCATCCTGGCCCCCAACTGGCTGATAATCTGCCAATCGGGCCGCACCCCGTTGGTGGGCAGGGCCTGGCTGAGCAATCCCAACTGTCCCGTGCTGCTGATGAAGGTGCCTTCCTGCTCGGCGTGCACCGCCACCGGCAAGACCACCTGGGCCAGTTTAGCGGTGTCCGTGAGAAAGGCGTCCTGCACCACGATAAAAGGAACTTTCTTGAGCAGCTTTTTCACCCGGCTGCGATGCGGCAGCCACCGCAGCAGGTCCCCGCCCAACAGATACAAGGCCCTGGGCGCCGCCGGGTCGTCGTGCTCCAGGAGGTCCAGCACCTCTTCCAAAGTGGGGCCGGACTCCGAATCTTCCACCGGCGCATACCCGGGGCCCATATCCGGCAGGACCCCCACTTCGCTGACCCCCCGAGTGTTGTTCTTCTCGGCCACGGGATACAGGGCGCTGCCGGGGGAGTCCGGCTGGCCCACCAGCAGGAAGAGGTCGGCCAGGGCCAGGGCGGTCTGTTGGCCCTTGTCTTGGCTCAGCACTTCGGCGCCGAAGACGATGGCCGGGGCCTTCGCCTGGGCCAGGAGCGCCGCCGCTTCCTTGAGCGTTGCCTCTTCCACCCCGGTCTTGGTGGCGATTTCCTTGGGGCTGAGCTTGACGCTCTCTTTGAACTCATCTAAACTGCTGGCCGCCATCGCCGGGGTCCAGTCGGGGTGCTCGGCCAGGAAAAACTTGATCAGCCCGGCGATGAGGACCCGCTCGCTCCCGGGCTTGTACCGGACGGACAGGTCGGCGTACCGGTCAAACTTGGTCTTGCGGGGATTGGCCAGCACCAGCCGGAAGTTCTCGTTCTCCTTCGCTTCCATGAGCTTCCAGCCCAAAGGCGGCAGCTCCGGGGTGACGTCCATGCCCACCACCAAGACCAGGTCGGCCTTGGGGAGGTCCGCCAGTTTCCCCAGGACAAAGGGGAAGCCGCTGCCGGTGGCCTCTTCCTTGACCGCCAACGGCGAGTGGTAAGCCGGGACCTTGGCGCCGCCGGCTTCCACGCCTTCTAACTTGGGCAGCCCGAAAACCTCGGCCATGGCCCTGATGGCCCGGACATAATTGTAACGGCCCGGGTTGTCCAACTGGTTGGTGGCCAGACCCTCCCGGAAGAATTTCTGGAAGGCGTAATTGGCTTCGTTGGTGGCCCGGGGGGAGCCAACGCCGTAAACCGCCTTGGCGCCATCGGCTGCCACG
>PEWM01000195.1:0-2217 GCA_002779455.1 Deltaproteobacteria bacterium CG07_land_8_20_14_0_80_60_11 | reverse complement strand
GGCCTCGTCCCAGGAGGCCTCCCTAAATTTGCCGTTCTCCCGGATCAGCGGGGTCTTGAGACGGTCGTCGGCTTCCACCACCGGCCAGCCGAACCGGCCCCGGCCGCAGAGCAGCACGGAATCTTCGTTCACCACCCGCATAATGCGGCCGTCTTTGGTGTGCACCTGGTAGGTGCAGCCGCCGCCGCAGAAGGGGCAGGCGATCTCGGTCTTTTCCACCTGCCAGGACCGGGCCCGGTACTTGAACTGCTTGTTGATCAGGGCCCCCACCGGGCAGATGTCAATGCAGGAGCCGCAGAACTCGCAGTCCAGGGGCTGGGCGCCGCTGGCCAGTTCGGTGAAATAGCCCCGCAAGGTGAAGTTAATGGCCATGGCCCCTACCCGGTCCCGACAGATGCGCACGCAGCGGCCGCAGGTGACGCAGCGGTCCGGGTGGCGCTCCACCATCTGGGAGACGTAGTCCGGATTGGGCGGCAGTTTGACCGCGTCCAGGTCCACCGTGGGAACCCCCAGGGCATGGGTGAGGTTCTGGAGTTCGCATTCCCCGCCCTTGTCGCAGATGGGGCACTCCAGGGCATGATTGATGAGCACCAGCTTCATCAACTCCTGGCGCAGGGCGGCAAGCTTAGGCGTATTCGTCACCACCTCCATACCTTCGGTAACAGTGGTGGCGCAGGCCGGCAGGGGCCGGGGCGGCCCGGGTTTCACGTCCACCACGCAGATGCGGCAGGAGCCGATGGGTTTCAAGGCCGGATGGTAGCAAAGGTAGGGGATGAAAATCCCGTTCGCTTTAGCCACTTCCAGGATGGTCGAGCCTTTTTTCGCCTGAATGGCCCGTCCGTCGATGGTCAGATTAACCATAAGTCGTTCCTATGTTGTTAGCTGTCAGCGGTCAGCTTTCAGCAGTCAGCTTTTATGCCCTGACCTCTGACCGCTGCCTTATCCATGCACCGGGTGTAAGGTGGGCATTGCCCACCATCATCTTATGGCGGGCAGTGCCCGCCCTACATTCATTTTTTGGTGGCACAGGCGTCTCGCCTGTGCGACGCAGGCTAAAGCCTGCGGCTACTTTACTAATCCCTGACCCCTGACCCCTGCATTACCTATCCACGTCCGCCAACACGATGTCCATGGTGCCGATGAGCGCAATCAAGTCCGACAGCAGCCGGCCCCTGACCAGCTTGTCCAGGGAGCCCAGCACCACAAAGGACGGGGTCCTGACCTTGACCCGGAGCGGTTGGGGCCCGCCGTTGCTGACAATATAAAACCCCATCTCCCCCTTGGGGGCCTCGATGGCCTGGTAAACTTCACCGGCCGGCGGCGTGATGCCTTCCTGGATCAGTTTGAAATGGTTGATCAGGCTGGCGATGTCGCTATAGACCATCTCCTTGGGGGGCAGGCTTACCCGGGGGTCGGCGACCTTGATGTCCCCCGGCTCGGTCTTGGCGATCTTTTCCAGGGCCTGCTTGACGATGCGGTTGCTCTGGAGCATCTCGGCCATCCGCACCAGGTACCGGGAGTAGGTGTCGCCCTCACCGGTCCCCAACGGCACGTCAAATGCGAACTCTTCATAGCTGGAGTACGGGTTGTCACGCCTGAGGTCCCAGTTCACCCCGGAGCCCCGGGCCATGGGGCCGGACCAGCCCCAGTCCAGGGCGTCGGCGGCGCTCATGGTCCCCACGCCCACGGTGCGCTGCTTCCAGATGATGTTCTGGGTCAGGATGGTATCGTAATCCCGCCAGTTTTTATCGAAGGATTTGGCAAACTCCCAGGCCGCCGGGATGAAGCCCTCGGGCAGGTCCGCGGCCAGGCCGCCGATGCGGAAATAGAGCGGGAACATCCGGGCCCCGGAGGCCATTTCGCACAGGTCCATGATCTTTTCCCGCTCGCGAAAGGCGTAAAACAGCGGGGTCATGGCCCCCAGGTCGTGGCCGTGGGTCCCCAGCCAGAAGAGGTGGGAGGCGATCCGGGTCAACTCCACGATCAGCACCCGGATATACTGGGCCCGCTTGGGGACCTCGACGCCTAAGAGCTTTTCCACCGCCAGGCAGAAGCCGAAGTTGTTCACTTCCCCGGCCAGGTAGTCCACCCGGTTCATCAGGGGCAGGCACTGGTGATAGGTGCGGTACTCGCACATCTTCTCGATGCCGCGGTGGAGATAACCGATGTCCGGGTCGGCGTTGAGGATGAGCTCGCCGTCCAGTTCCACCAGGACCC
>PEWM01000081.1:5597-5988 GCA_002779455.1 Deltaproteobacteria bacterium CG07_land_8_20_14_0_80_60_11 | reverse complement strand
CGCCAGGTTAAAGACTTCCCTTAATAATATGAGGCAGTTCTTACCTTAGCCCCACTTGTTCGTATATATAAAATTTTTGCCAAAAAATAAAGACTTTTTCCTCCCTGCACTTTGATTTTAGAGGCCGGGGCGCTCATGTCAAGAAGAAAATACTATTTTTCACAAAAACCCTCCCGGGGCCATAATCGAGGGGAAAGGCGCCGCTCTTTGAGGAGCTCTGAGGCCCTACTCCCCAGTGGTGGTTTTTTTCCGTCAGGCCGGGTTTTTGTCAGCAGTGTCCGGTTAGAAAATTGCATGCGGTTGTTCTACCCCCCTCACCCCAACCCTCTCCCCCCGAAGCGGGTGGAGAGGGAGTAGGAGATGTCCCCGGGTTTAGTAACCATAAGGCATT
>PEWM01000081.1:2078-5211 GCA_002779455.1 Deltaproteobacteria bacterium CG07_land_8_20_14_0_80_60_11 | reverse complement strand
GTTTTGGGAACTGGCCCTTTTCCAGCGCGCCCTGGATCATTTCTATCTGCCCTGGGAAACCGATATCGTCATACCCACCCAGTGGATCCTGCCCGCCGACACCTCGCCCCCCGGTTACCTGCTCAATGTGGCGGAGCTCCGGGGCTACCGGTTTTTCCCGGATAGGCGCGAAGTCTGGACCTTCCCCATCGGCATCGGGGTGTTTGAGTACAAAACCCCCATCGGCCAACGCTTCCGGGTGCAGAACAAAGCGGTCAACCCGGGCTGGCGTATTCCCAAGGGTCTCCAGGCCAAATACGGTATGTCGTATATGCCCCCGGGGGACGACTGTCCCGTGGGCAACCGCTGGATGGGCCTGTCCCATTACGGTCTCCACGGCACCCACGCGCCCATGGGGGTGGGCCGCCTGGTGAGCCACGGTTGCATCCGGCACTACCCCGAGGACATTGAGAAGCTCTTTGACATGACCCCGGTGGGCACCTCGGTGATGATCATTTATGAGCCCGTGAAAATCGGCTTCCTTCAGGGGCGCACCTATGTGGAAGTGCATGAGGATATCTATTATAAGGTCCCGGATATGCTCCAGTACGCCATGAAGCGTCTGCAGGACCGGGACCTGGCCGGCCGGATCGACTGGAACCGCTTCCTTAGGGCCGTGGAAGAAAAAACTGGCGCGCCGGTGGATATTAGCCGATAATTCTGAATATCCTCTCGATTCTCCCAGGATGGCGCCTGACACCGGCCCGGAGCTGGCCTGACCCAGCCGGGCAAGACTCCCAGGGGTGGATAATGACCTTGAATCCGGCATCTCAAAAAGGTGAGTCAGAGAGCAGGGAAGCTCAGAGCGATGCGGATACCTGTACCAGAATATTACAGATTATGGAAAAGCTCTCTCACATCAAAGATGTGCACGCCTTATTGGATGAGGTGCTCCTCCGGGCCCGTCAGCTGATCCGGGCCGACGCCGGCTCCATTTATCTCATCGAGAATAATGTCCTCAATTTCAGCTACATCCATAACGATACCCTGTTTGGGGCCTCCGGCGTCAATCGCTATCTTTATGCCAGCCAGACCCTGCCGGTTGATAACCATTCCCTGGCCGGATACGTGGCCCTGACCGGAAAGCCCCTGATGGTTGACGACGCTTATCACCTGCCGGCCGGGATGCCTTTCACCTTCAATGACGCTTTTGATCACAGGTCGGGCTACCGGACGCAATCCATCCTGGCGACGCCGCTCGTAACCAGCAACCACAAGACGGTGGGGGTGATGCAGATTATCAATCCCCAGAACGACGACGGGCAATCCGCAACCTTTACCCCTGGAGACCTGCTGCTGCTCAGTTACTTTGCCAATAACGCCGCCGCCGCTATTGAACGCGCCCTGCTGACCCGGGAGATCATCTTGAGAATGATTAAGATGTGCGAACTGCGGGACCCCAAAGAAACGGGGTGCATGCCAACCGGGTCGGGGCTTATGCCGCGGAGGTCTACCATCAGTGGTCCCTCAAGCAAGGCATTGCCGACGACGAGATCAAGCGGACCAAAGACTTGCTAAGAATTGCCGCCATGCTGCACGATCTGGGGAAAATAGCCATCTCTGACCTCATCCTGAGGAAACCCGACAAGTTGGATTCTGAAGAATTCCGGGTTATGCAATATCACACGATTCACGGGGCCCGTTTGTTCCAGAATCAGGAATCCGACCTGGATGTCCTGTCGGCGGAAATCGCCCTGAACCATCATGAGAAATGGGATGGTACGGGATATCCAGGGAAAATCGACGATATTTACCAGGACCAGCCCCGGTTGGGGCAGGGGAAAAAGGGGGAGGAAATCCCCATTGCCGGCCGCATCGTGGCCCTGGCCGACGTCTACGATGCCCTGGTGTCCCGAAGAGTCTATAAAGGCGCCTGGTCCGAGACCACGACCCTGAGTTATATTAAAGATCAGTCAGGGAAGCTTTTCGATCCGGAAGTGGTGGACGCCTTCCTGGCCATTTACGATGTCATTACGGCCATTCGAGAAAAATATCAGGAAGAGGGCTCGGCTTCTCACCTGACTGCCTCTCATTAGCCTGCTGGCCCGCCCCTCCGGCGCCAAAATCTTGATTCCGCCAGGCAGGCGCGGTAAAGGTTGAGGAACCTCATGGGGTGGGACTGTCTGATCTATCATGCCCTGGTCCTGACGATGGCGCCCGGCGCCCAGCCTCTGGATCAAGGCTATGTGGCGGTTAAGGACGGCAAAATCGCCGCAGTGGGGCAGACCGCGGCCTTACAAGACCTCCCCCCCGCCCGGGAGCGCCTGGACGCCCAGGGGGCCCTGCTCCTCCCCGGGCTGGTCAATACCCATTGCCACGCCCCCATGGTCTGGTTCCGGGGCCTGGCCGACGATCTCCCCTTGCAGCAATGGCTCACGGAGTTCATCTTCCCCGCCGAGGGCGGTTGGCTCGATGCCGATAAAGTCTACCGGGGCACGCTCCTGGCCGCGGCGGAGATGATCCGGGGGGGCATCACCACCGTGGCCGACGGCTACTTTTTTGAGGCCGCGGTGCGCCAGGCCCTGAGCGACGCCGGTCTCCGGGCCGTGGTGGCCCAGGGGGTGGTGGATTTCCCAGCCCCCGGGGTCCCGGACCCGGCCCGCAACCTCGAGGTGGCCGCGGACTTTCTTCACACGGGGGCGGATTACCAGGACCGGCTCACCTCCGCCGTCTTCTGCCACTCCCCTTACACCTGCGGGCCGGAGACCCTGCAAAAGGCCAAGGACTTGACCCGGGCCCGGGGGGCGCCGTTTTTTCTGCACCTGGCCGAAACCCGGGAGGAAGCGGCCGGCCTCAAGCGCCGGACCGGCCGGTCCCCGGTCGCCTATCTTGACCATCTGGGGGTGCTGGACGACCTGACGGTGGCGGTCCATGCGGTGTGGCTGGCGCCCGGCGACCAGGAGCTCCTGGCCCTACGCCAGGTAAAGGTCAGCCACTGTCCCGAAAGCAATCTGAAGCTGGCCGCGGGCGTGGCCCCCATCCCGGCTCTGCTTAAGCTCGGGGTGACGGTGGGGCTGGGAACGGATGGGGCCGCCTCCAACAACAACCTGGACCTGTGGGGCGAAATGAGCCTGGCGGCCCGGCTCCACAAGGT
>PEWM01000081.1:0-2057 GCA_002779455.1 Deltaproteobacteria bacterium CG07_land_8_20_14_0_80_60_11 | reverse complement strand
CATGCCCGCCGCCCGGGTGGTGGCCCTGGCCACCCGGGAGGGCGCCCAGGTATTGGGGCTGGGCCAAACCACCGGGACCCTGACCCCGGGCAAAGCCGCCGATCTGATCGTGGTGGCCGTGAATCAGCCCCACCTCACCCCCCTCTACGACCCTTACTCCCATCTGGTCTATGCGGCCCGGGCCGCCGACGTGCGGCACGTCATGGTGGGCGGCCGCTGGCTCCTCTCTGATCGCCGGTTTACCACCCTGGATTGGCCCGCCCTCGCCGCCTCCGTCCGGAACCACTGCCGGGACCTGGCCGCCTTCTGCCGGCAGCTCCGGCGGCGCTCCTGAACCAACCCCTGGCGCTTCGGGAAAAGGTGATTATTATTCATAAATCAGGGAGTCCGCCGCACGGGTCCCGTTGCCATTTCATCATCATAAGGAAAACCAGCGCCCCATGGTCAGAACCCACGTCCAGACCCGGGAGTTCCTCGCCTCCCGGCTCAATTTTTTGATTACCACTCCCGAGGTCTTGCGCCTGGTGAACGACATCACCACCTGCTCCGTGGAGTGGCTGGACCATCCGGACCTGGAGGCCCTGGAGCACTCCGGCGGCCGGGAGCTCTTTCCCTGCTTTACCACCTATCTGCAGCGGCACCTCATGGAAGTCCGGGGCGTCATTTATCCTAACCTGACGGAGAATGAGTCCGTCATCTATCACGTGATCCGGCTGGAACTGGCGGATTTTCAGTTTTTTTTCCGGCTGCGCACCACCCAAACCGCCTTTTTGCTCTCCCCCTTCCACTGCCGGTTCCTCAGCATGCTCTTCGGGCGGCTGGTGATCCAGCATCTGTCTCTGGCCGCCCGGGAACCGGAAGGATTGCACCCCTTTACCGCCTACTCCCTGGAAGAACATGTGGTGGCCGACTATCTCCAGAGCCTGACCCTGGCGCCCTGCGCCACCATCAAGCTGGACGCCCAGGACAACCCCTATATCGGCTCCATGCTCTACACCGCCGCCGACTTGCGCCGCTGCGGCCTGCTCGATACGGGGCGGGAGGAGGCCATCATCCGGGCCTGGCGCCTGTTCAAGCGTCTCCTCTACTATTCAGTGGAAGGGCAGCGTCTGTTCACCGGGTTTGCCATTTTGACCAACTCCCGGCCCCTGTCGTACTACCGGCAGCGCTGGCCCTCGCTGCTCTGGTTTGACGAAGCCAACCATACTTCCCTGGACCTGGGACTGCAGGCCCTCCGGCAGTTCCTCCTCAACGCCGACGGCCGCGCCACCTTCCTGGCCATGCACCGCGGCCAGATCGTCGGCCTGCTCAAGCTCGTCCGGGGCAGTCAGCGGCAGCTTACCACCACCGCCGCCTGGCGCGCCGCGTTGCCCCTGGCCACTATCTCCCACCGGGGCCGGGTCAGCTTCTGGGTGGCCTTGAAGGGCCGCAAAAACCCCCGCATCCGCCTCTCCCTCCTGGAATACCGCCAGGGGCACCTCCATATCCCCCTGTTCCAGGACATCTTCTGGCAGGAATTGGAGCGCCAGTTGAAGGAGGTCTGCCCCGGTTGCTCCATTGACGGGGCCGGGATCCTGTCCCGCCTCAAGGCATTGCTGGAATTGGTGCGGCGCAGCGGCCACGGCGCCATCTTTCTCCTGGGCCTGAGCCAGGGCCGGCTGCATGACCCCCACACCCCCATCGAAAACCAGGTGCGCCTGGCCGAACCGGCGCCCATCGTCGAACTGTGGCTCCAACATCTCGTCGGCCTGGCCAAGTCCGACGGCGCGGTGATCTTCAATGACCGGCTGGAGGCCTGCCAGTTCCGGGCCCGCCTGAAACCCGCCAACATTTGCCTGCTCCCGGATAAGGACGACCTGGGCGGCGGCATGCGCCACCAGGTGACCCGGGAGTTCTCGGCCTATGCCCCGGACGTCCTCGGCATCTGCGTCTCCCAGGACAGCTACATCTCCCTCTACCGCCGCGGCCAACTGGTGAGCCGGCTGTATTGATGCCGTTTTCGGTTTTTATACCAAGATGCGCTCATAGAAGTAAGAAAAGCTTACGGTCTGTAGGGG
>PEWM01000008.1 GCA_002779455.1 Deltaproteobacteria bacterium CG07_land_8_20_14_0_80_60_11 | reverse complement strand
AGCGACCGAAGAATCTCAAAATACGAGATGCTTCGCTTCGCTCAGCATGACAAAAAAATCTTCTCGCACATTAAGTGAACAGTATTGCCTAGGGGCCGGGTTCTTCACGGATTTTGGCTAAGTAAGCCTCCACCTTGAACTTGGTACGGCAGCCATTATAGCTCATATACCTGATCTTCCCGAACACGGGCCGCTCGAACCAGGCCCGGTCATGGACCCCGCCGATGCTCCAGGCAATGCCGGCGTAGCCGTTGGGGTCGCGGCCGTCCAGCTCGTATCGGTCATTGAGATAAATGGCCACGGCCTGGGCCTCTTCCGGGGAAGCGGTCCACTCCAGGATTTTTTTGGCCCAGTACATCCGCAGGTACCCATGCATCTTGCCCCGCTGGACCATTTCCCGCTGGGCCGCATTCCACAGCTCATCATGGGTCCGGCCCGACTCCAGCGCTGCCGCCGAATAGAGCTGCTCCCGCTTATCCCGCCGATGCTGGTTCAGGGTTTTCTGGGCCCAGGCCGGAAACCCGGCAAAGGTGTCATAATGGGGCTGGTAGAAGCAGAAATTATCCGCCAGCTCCCGGCGCACGATGAGTTCCTCCAGAAAGGCCTCCCGGGAAGAGTCATGGCCACGGCGGTTCTCCACCTCCAGGGCCACCCGGGCCGCGGCGAGGTGCCCGAAATGGAGGTAGGGGGAGAGGTTGGACTGGCCGTCCAGGGTGGGGTCGTTGCGCCGCTCCCCGTAGAAAGGCAGCTTCTGTTCCAGGAAGTGGTCCAGCGCCGCCCGGGCCTGGCGCTCCCCGGGGGTGAGCCAGGTCACTTCCGGGACGGCAGTGTCGATGGCCAGCTTGGCGGTCAGGTGCTTCCAGGGGATTGCCGGTCTTTCGCCCTCCCACCCAACCGGGTGCCGGGCCAGCGGCGGGAAGTCTTCCAGAAACGCAGGCAGGAGCCTTTTAAGCTTGGGCCTCAGGGTATAGGCGCCGTATTCCGCTTTGGGGGAGGCCAGCCAACACGGCACGACGTTGTGGGCATCCACTTCCTCCAGGGAAACCCCGATCCTCGAAGCCACCGCGGTTTTCCAATCCCGCACCAGACGCAGGGGGGAAAAATCGCTGACCACGGCCCCGACCCGGTAGTGCGCAACAAAGCCGGGCAGTTCCCGGCTTGGCTCCCCCGTTAGCAGGAAAAACGGCAGGTTCAGATGGGCCAGGTCCCCGGCGACTTCTTGTAACCCCTTGAGCATAAAGCCGTACTGGCGCAGGGTGGCCCCGAGAAACGCCGGCGCCAGGCAGAACACCACTCCCAGGGGCTGCTTTAGACTAAGGGCCAGTTCCTGGGCGAAGAGCAAGGCCCAGTTGTCCCGGACCCGCTGGTCCCGGCTCATCCAGTAGACCACCGGTCCCTGGCCGGGGCGGGCCTGATTCAAGGGGCGTAGGCGGGCGCGGTTGACCATGGCCGCATCGTTCCTCTCCCACATTCTTCTGTCTCGCCAATCAACGACATTTTACGCTGGCCGGTGCGGCAAAGCCAAAAAATAATTCCTATCTTGAGACGTGTATGAGTGGGTTTCTCAGCTGCGGGGGCGCGGAGAGACGCCGAAGACCAGGTAATAAGGCGGGATTATTCAGCCCGCCGGACCGCCCGGGTTGGTGAAGCCGCAGCTCCCAGGCAGGCTGGCGTTGGCGGTAGGTCAAACTCCCCCCAGGCGCGTCAGCGGTCATCCCGGATGGGTTTAGATCCGGTTCGCACCCGGCGCCGGGAAGATATGTTCATTTTTATGGTCACGTCCTTCTTGACTAACGCCGAGAGAAACTGGACCGCCACCCCGTAGGCTGAAGAATTCGGGTCCGGGGGTTCGATGCGCAGGACCAGCCCCTGGGCCTGGAAATGCGCCAGGTCGCACTCCTTGTTATTTTCAGGGGTAAGGAAAAAAGAAAACTCCCGGACGTGACCCGGTTGCACGGGCAGAGGTGGTTCAACCTGGAAAAGAATCCCCCCGTAGCTGATATTTTTCAACATCCCCTGGCCGGATTGAGAATCCCGCGTTTCCGGCTGCTCCACGATGAACCGGATGGGCAATTGAAGGTGAAGTCGCGGATGACGCCGTTTTTCCATGGCAACTCCTCTCACCCGCAGGGCGGTTGATTTTGGATTACCCCCTTCTCAGTTAAGAACCACCGAGAGCTTAACGGCAACCCACCCAACCCCGCGCTCAGCCATAAAGGTATATCGGCTGAACCGCAGGACAACTTAAAGAAAAGAGGCCCTGAGGAAAGGGCTGCAGCCGCCTTGAACCAGAGAGCCGGCCGTGCGCGGTTCCGATCCCCTTGTCAGGCCGGAGGTTCCCTGAAAAATTTTTCATTTTTTTGGCCCTGAAGGCCGATGAGCATAAGTGATGATAAATATTTTGTCTGATCCCTTGAATCCGGCCAGAGCCCCCAACCACCGCGGCGCCGCCCCGGATCAGGGGGTCGCGCGCGCCCCTCGTGATTGCCGCCCCTATGCCCTGGCCTATCTCGGCCGGATTCTCCCGGTGATTTCCGAGACCTTTGTCGTGCGGGAAATCGTGGCGTTGCGGCGACTGGGGCTCAGCGTCAAGGTCTTCAGCCTCCATCCCCCGGAGACCGGGGTGTCTCATCCTGAGGCGCCTGATCTGGCCCGGGAGGCGGAGGTCCTTATTCAACCCCAAAACCCCCTATTCTGGCTGGCCCACCTGATTTTTGCCCTGCGGTTTCCCGGCCGCTATTTCCACTGCCTTTACGCTTACGTCCTCACCACCGGCGAGCCCTATAGGTCTCGGCGGCGCTGTCTGTCTTACTTTATGGTGGCCCCCTTTGCCGCCTGGCGGCTGCGCGCCGCCGGCATCCAACATCTGCACGCCCATTTTGCCAACGCCCCGGCCAGCGTGGCGCTGATGGCCGCCGCCCTCGCCGGCATCTCGTTTAGCTTCACCGCCCATGCCTATGACATCTTCATCGACCAGGTGTTGCTGCCGGCCAAACTGGCGGCGGCGGCGTTTGTGGCCTGCATCAGCCGATACAACCGCCGCTACCTAAAGTCGCATTATCCCGAAGCCCGGCGGGCGCATCTGGAGGTGGTCCGGAACGGTCTGGATACCGCCAGATTTTGCCCGAACCCCCACCCCCAGGGGGACCCTCCCTGCATCATCGCCGTGGGCCGCCTGGTGGAAACCAAGGGGTTTCACGTCCTGGTGGAAGCCTGCGCCCGGCTGCGTGACCGGGGCCTCCCCTGCCAATGTCTCATCATCGGGGAGGGGCCCGAAGCCGGCCGCCTCCAGAACCTGGTTAATGATTTCGGGGTTACTGACCGAGTAGTCTTGAAGGGGAAGCTGTCGCCGGCAGAATTAATGCCGTATTACCGGCGGGCCGATGTGCTGGCCATGCCGGCCTGCATCCGCAACCAGGATGCCGACGGCATTCCCACCGTGTTGATCGAAGCCATGGCCATGGAAATTCCCGTGGTGGCCACCCGGGTTTCCGGAATCCCTGAACTGGTGGTGGATGGCGAGACGGGTCTCTTGGTAGCCCCGGACGATGCGGCGGCCCTGGCCGAGGCCCTGGCGCGCCTGCTCCGGGATCAGGATATGGCCCGGCGCCTGGCCCGGGCCGGACGAAACCTGGTGGTCTCCCAATATCGCGGCGAGACCAGCGCCCGGCAACTTCGTGGCCTGTTTGCGGCCGCGATCGCGGCCAATCAGGAAAACTAGGGTATGTGCGGTATCTGCGGCATGTTGCAGTTAAATGAAGCGCCCGTCGACCTGGGGCTGTTGCGGCGCATGACTGCGGTTTTAAGCCACCGCGGCCCCGATGATGAGGGCTTCTGGGTGGAGAACGGTATGGGACTGGGATTCCGGCGCCTGAGCATCATCGATCTGACCGGCGGGCGCCAGCCCATGTCCAACGAAGACCAGACGGTGATCGTGGTCTTCAACGGCGAGATTTATAATTTCGTCGAACTCCGGGCTGACCTGAAGCAACGGGGCCACACCTTTCGCACCTCCTCCGACACCGAGGTCATCGTCCACGGTTTCGAAGCCTGGGGCGATGACGTGGTGCACCACTTAAACGGTATGTTCGCCTTTGCCGTCTGGGACAGCCGCCGGCAGAAGCTCCTCCTGGCCCGGGACCGCCTGGGCATCAAACCTTTATTTTATACCCGGAAGGCCGGCACCCTGGCCTTTGCCTCGGAAATCAAGAGCCTGCTCCTGCTCCCCGGGTTTGATCCGGCCGTGAGCGATCGGGGCGTGTTCGAATACTTCTCGCACCATTTCATCCCGGGATCGGGCACCATCTATCAAAATATCCGCAAGCTTACCCCGGGGGAGTTGCTGACGGTGGCCGACGGCGAGGTCAAGACCCGAAAATACTGGCGCCCGGCGGTGACCTCAGGCCCCGAGAGAACGCTCCCGGATTGGTGTGGCGAACTGCGCCGGCGGCTGAAAGAAGCGGTGCGCCTCCAACTGGTGGCGGATGTGCCCCTGGGGGTCTTTCTCTCCGGCGGGCTTGATTCCAGCGCGGTCACCGCTGCCATGGCTGGATTGGGCGCCAAGGAAATCCGCACCTTTAACGTGGGGTTCGAGGTGTCCAAGTATGACGAGACTCGCTTCGCCCAGCTGGTCAGCCGGCATCTGGGCACCCTCCATGAAACCTTTCGGATTGCCGCCGAGGCCACCGACCTGCTGCCCAAACTTTTGTGGCACCTGGACGAACCCCTGGCCGACGCCACCATCATCCCTACCTATCTCCTCTCTCAAGCCACCCGCCGGCAGGTCACGGTGGCCTTGAGCGGCGAGGGCGGGGACGAGCTCTTTGGGGGCTACACCCACTATCAAGGCATGCAGCTGAACCGGTGGCTGAGCCTGCTGCCCCTCTGGTGCCGCCGGGGCCTGGCGGCGGCCGCCGGCCATCTGCCCACCGGGGGTTCTCCCCGCCTGGGTTACCTGGAACACCGTCTGGAGCGCATCGCCGCAACCTCCCTCTTTCCGTTGTTTGAGGGATATACCCGGAAGGTGGCGTTTTTCACCCCCGAGGAGCAACAGCGCCTGTTTTCGCCGGATTTCCAGCGCCGGATTGCCGGCCTCCCCTATCTCCGCCACTTCTGGGCCATCCCCCAGGCCCATCCGGACCTCGATCCCATCGCCCAGGCCAATCTGGCGGACCTCTCGGTCTTTCTGCCGGACAGCCTGCTGGTCAAGGTGGACCGCATGAGCATGGCCTGTTCCCTGGAAGTCCGGGTACCCATGCTGGACCACACCCTGGTGGAATTTGCCCTCAGCATCCCTTTCGACCTCAAAGTGAAGGGGATACACACCAAACACCTGCTGCGGGAGGCGCTGACGCCCTGGCTGCCCCCCGTCATCCTGAAGCGGCCGAAACGGGGTTTCAATCCTCCCGTGGAATTCTGGCTCCAGCACCACCTGGTGGACTATGCCCGGGAACATCACCTGATGGAGACCCTGGCCGCCACCGGGTACTTCAACCTGGCCCCGGTCCAGGAAATGGCCGGGGCCCACCTTCAGGGCCGGCGGGATTTTAGCCGGCAGCTCTGGGCCTTGCTGGTTTTTGCCATCTGGTGGCGGCGGGTCCGGGGCCGGGGAGAGTGGCAGCCATGACCCGCCGCCTGGTGATTATCAGTCCCTGTCGGGATGAAGAGCAGTTTGTGCGGTTTACCCTGGATTCCGTGGTCAACCAGACCTATCGCCCCGATCTCTGGATCATCGTCGACGACGGCAGCCGGGATCACACTGCGGCCATTGTGGCCCAGTACGCCGAAAAATATGCGTGGATCAAGCTGTTGCGGCGTCAGCGGGGCGGGGCGCGTCAACTGGGACCCGGGGTCGTCAGCGCCTTTAATGCCGGCCTGGCCGAACTCGGAGACGAACCTTTTGACGTCATTGCCAAGCTGGATTGCGATGTGGAGTTTGGCGTCGAAACCTTCGCCAGCATCCTGGCCCATTTTGACGATCTTCGGGTGGGTATGGCCAGCGGCACCTCCTTACTGCTGGCCGGGGACAAGCTCGTCTCTGAGCGTTATGCCTCTTACCACGTGCCGGGCCAGGCCAAATTTTACCGGAGGGCTTGCTTCCGGGACATAGGCGGCCTCCAGTGCGTTTACGGCTGGGACATCATCGACGAAACCGATGCTCGCCGGCACGGTTGGCTCACCCTCAGCGACCCT
>PEWM01000120.1:2809-6730 GCA_002779455.1 Deltaproteobacteria bacterium CG07_land_8_20_14_0_80_60_11 | reverse complement strand
CATCAACGGCCGGATTCGGGGCGTGGCCGGCGTGGTGGGCTGCAACAACTGCCGCACCACCCATGACAGCGCCCACCTGACCATGATCAAGGAACTGATTAAGAACGACGTTATCGTCCTGTCCACCGGCTGCTCCGCCATGGCCGCGGGCAAGTACGGCCTGTTGACGCCGGAAGCCGCCAAGTTCTGCGGTCCGGGTCTGGCCGAGGTCTGCGAGACCGTGGGCATCCCGCCGGTGCTGCACATGGGGTCCTGCGTGGATAACTCCCGCATCCTGATGGCGGCCACCGCCTGCGTCAAGGCCGGGGGACTGGGCACCGACATCTCGGACCTGCCCGCCGCCGGCGCAGCCCCGGAGTGGATGAGTGAAAAAGCCATCTCCATCGGCCATTACTTTGTGGCCTCGGGGGTCTATACCATCTTTGGGGTCACCTTCCCCACCACCGGCTCCGAGCTCCTCACCGACTACCTGTTCAAGGGTCTCGAGGAAGAGCTGGGCGGCATGTGGGACTTCGAGATCGATCCGGAGTTGGCGGCCAAGAAGATGATCGCCCACATCGACAAGAAACGTAAAGCCCTGGGGATCGACAAGGCCCGGGAGCGGGTGCTCATGGATATGGAAATGCGCCGGACCATGGACGCCGCCGCCGCCGAAGAGCACTAAAAACCATAAAAGCTTGGGGAGGGAGTTGGAGCACAGGGCGGGGGAACCTGATGAAATAGTCTCCTGCCCTGGCTGACTTGGCGCGGTTCAGACCGGCGTGCCCACCTCGGCCAGGGTCTGGAAATAGATGCGGCGGATGCGCTCCAGGCGCTGGTTAAAGCACAGACCCAGTTCCATGCAGGCATTATAGAAGGATTCCCGGCTGAATTCCAAGGCGAGCAGCCGGGCCATGGTTTCCTCGGTGAACTCCTGGTGCAGGTCCTTGATCTTTTGGGCGGCTTCCCCCAGGCCCTGCCACAGGGGCACCAGGATGAAGTCTGACCGTTCCTGCAACCGGGCGATCTCGGCCTGGACCACCTTCATCGTTTGCAGAGCGCCGCTCCCGGTCTTTTCCTGGCTGGTTTCCTGAACTACCTCTACTCCCAGGCGTTCCAGGAACTTGATGAGAAAATCCCGGGGACCTTTCTCCCAGGTGCACAGGTTCCAGACATATCCGGGAATTCCCACTCGGGGCAGGCGTCCTTTCTGCGGCAGCCACTGGCGCAGCTGCGCCCCCCGGATATAGAGCCGTTCTTGCAGCTGCTGGAAGTAGCTGTTCCTTTTCAGGCTGGCCTTCCACAGGATGATGCGGCCGTAAGCCTTCATCTTGGCGAAGAACAGGTCCCGGGCAATGAGGCGTTTAAGCACCGAGGTCCAGCTGTAAAACTTTTTCATGGCCCGGTTGGTTTCCATCTGCAGTTCATACGGGGTGAACTGCCGGGGTGTGAACACGGTGTGGTGGCCGTCGTACTGGCTCCAGTCCCGGCAGATAATCCGGTTTTGGGCCTCCATCTCTTTGTAGAAGGGCGTGCCGGGGATCGGGGTGAGGATCAGGTATTGCAGGGAGTCCAGGTCCAGCTGGCGGGAAACCTTCACCGTGTCCCGGATCACCTGGTAGTGGTCCTCTTCGGAGCCGAAGACGAACATGCCGTGGACATTGATGCCGAAGCGGTGGAAATTGTTCACGCAGTCCTTGATGCCTTCCACGGTCTGGGACTTGTTGTAGGCCTTCAGAGTGGCCGGGTTAATGGATTCCAGCCCCACGAAGACGATGTAGCAGCCACTCTTAGCCATGAGATCCAGGAGTTCAAAATCCTTGGCGGATTCCACCCGCACCTGGGCGCTCCATTCGATCTTCAGACCTTCGGCGATGATGCGCTCGCACAACTCCTTGGTCCGCTGGCGGTCGGCGGTAAAATTGTCGTCGCAGAAAAAGATATGGCGGGCCTGGAGGCCGTTCTGGCGAATCTCGGCGATCACCCGGTCGATGGACGTGACCCGGTGCTTGCGTCCAAAGAGTTGGATAACCGAACAGAAGCTACAGTTGAAGGGGCAGCCCCGGGAGGTGGCGATGGAGATCACGCCTCGCCTATTTCGGGCTTTCCAGCCGTGAATCAGCGTGTAATCGGGGATGGGGAGGGAATCCAGGTCCCCCAGGAAAGGCCGCCAGGGGTTCTGCCGGATGGTGTCCCCGTCCCGATAGCAGAGATTGTGGATGTCCGCCAGGCTGCCGCCGGTGGAAAGGGCCTTGACCAACTCCGGCAGGGCCTCGTCACCTTCCCCGCAGACCACATAATCGGCGTGCTCCAACCCTTCCTGGGGCATGAAACTGGGGTGGGCGCCGCCCAGGACCACCCGCAGGCCCTGCTGGCGATAGAAGTCCCCTAGCTCGTAGGCCCGCGGGGCGGTGGAGGAAATGCTGGAGATACACACCAGGTCAGGTTGAAAGTCCAGAGATGGGTATTTGGGAGTGGAGATCTCCTCGATCACCACTTTGACCTTTAACCCCTGCTGCTCCAGGATGGTCCCCAGCAACAGCGACCCCAACCGGGGGATGGCCACCCGGCTAAAAATATGCTCCTGGGGAGACCGGGGTTCGATGAACAATACCTTCTGAATGGGCCGGGTCATGGAATACTCCTCCTGGAACTTCACTCCTGGCCTGAGGGGCAAAATTCCCATAAACATGCCACTCCCCCGGCATGTTCATATGCCCGCTGAGCGCCTGGATTATAAGTGAATTAAAGATATTCCTGATGGTAATTTAAAGGCCCGCGCCACGAATGTCAAATTAATTCTCGGTGCGGGCGGCATGGGAAAATATGAGGAAGCAGATTCCCCCGCCATGAGAGAATCTGCTTCACCTGTCGACAAAACTTGTGAAACTGGGGAGGGTGCTTTAGACGCAACCGGTGGGCTTCGCCAACCCTGCCATCTTACAGGCGCCTTTGCCCGGTCCGGAGGGAAAGAGCTCGTAAATATGTTTCAGTTTGAAGCCGGTTACCTTGGAGAGGATCCGGACCATGGGGGCAATGCCGTTTTTCTTGTAGTAATCCTGGAGCATGTTGATGACTTTCCAATGCTCATCGTTGAGCTCAGCGATGCCCTCGGAGTCCTTGACGTAATCCACCCACTCCGTATTCCACTGATCCAGATTTTCCAGAAAACCGTCTTCATCTACCGTAAAGGTTTTACCTTTGAATTCCACGGTGGCCATGCAGAATTATCCTCCTTAAATATTTTGATCGCCGGGTTTTTAATTGTCAAACGTATGTCATTGTGAAATTTTTGTCAAGCATTAAAAATTCTTCTATCCGTTGATAACCTATTCTTAACATAAGGGGCCTGTCGGCGTCAAGGGGCAATCACGGCCGGGGGGCGAAACCGGGAAAGATCTTTCCGGGATTCATGATGTTTTGGGGATCAAAGGCTGCTTTTATCCGCCGCTGCAAGGCGATGGCCGCCTCGGACAGCTCCATCCCCAGATAGGGGGCCTTGGTGAGACCGATGCCGTGCTCCCCCGACAGGGTGCCGCTAAGTTCCCGCACCACGGTAAAAATATCCTCCACCGCCAGGTTCACCATTTCCCGTTCCCCGGGGGCCTGGTGATCGAAGAGCACGTTGACGTGGATGTTGCCGTCCCCGGCATGGCCGTAGCTGGGAATGATGAGCCCCCGGCGGCGGGAAATTTTCTGCAAGGCGGTGATCAACGCGGGAATGGCCCCCAGAGGGACGACTACGTCTTCGCTCACCTTGCGGGGCTTCACCTTCAAGAGGGCCGGCGAAATCACCTTCCGGGCCCGCCAGAGGCGCTCGGCCTCCTCCCCGGTCTTGGCCCGCAGGACCGGGCGGGCCCCCTGCTCCCGGCAGAAGCGGGCCATGCGGGCCGCCCGGTCCTCCACATCTTTGGGGTGGCCGTCCACCGCCATGAGCAGCAG
>PEWM01000120.1:0-2757 GCA_002779455.1 Deltaproteobacteria bacterium CG07_land_8_20_14_0_80_60_11 | reverse complement strand
AGCGTCACGTGGTCCATGAACTCCAGGGCCGTGGGGGCGAGACCCGAGGTCAGGATCAGGCTCACCGCCTCGGCCGCCGCACTCAGCGTCGCGAATCCCGCCGCCAGGGTCTGGCGGGCCGGGGGTTTGGCCACCAGTTTCAAGGTGATCCGGGTGATCACCCCCAGGGTGCCTTCCGACCCCAGAAACAGGCGGGTCAGATCATAGCCCACCACCCCTTTCATGGTGCGGGTCCCGGCGGTGATGAGCTCCCCGGTGGGCAGCACCACTTCCAGGCCCAGGACATAATCCCGGGTGACCCCGTACTGCACCGCCACCGCCCCCCCGGCGCACTCGGCGACGTTGCCGCCGATGGTGCAAAAATCGGCGCTGGCCGGGTCCGGGGGATAGTATAAGCCCTGGGCCTCCACCGCCTGCTTCAGCCGGGTGAGGATGACCCCGGGTTCCACCACCGCCACCAGGTCGGGCCGGCTGATCTCCAGGATGCGGTTCAACCGGGTCATAACCAGCACCACCCCGCCCTCTATCGGCACCGAACCGCCGGAGCGCCCGGTCCCCGCCCCCCGGGGCACCACCGGGAACCGGTGCTCATTGGCCAGCCGCACAATCGCCGCCACCTCCGCCGCCGACCCGGGAAAGACCACCAGATCCGGCATATGGGCCCGGTCCGTGGCGTCATAGGCATAACCCCAGCGCTCCTCCGGAGTGGTGAGGAGGTTTTTGGGGCCAACGATTGCGGCGAGCGCTTTAATTGCTTCCGGATTCATGTTGGTGTGTTTTCTGTCTTATTCGGACTTCAATTTTTTTCGAATCAATTTCTGTTTGAATGATTTGTACTTTCGATGGCTTCAATCTTTCTAAGAGCGCCAAATGAAACTCACTGATCCTAGATCCGACATAAATTTCCTTCAGGCGATTACTAATGTCGAAATATTCTCCTTCATGAATAATACGAAACTCCGATTCGTAGCTCCAATGAATAGTCTTTCTGGTTAGGACTTCTATAGGATCTGGCGACGTTAGAAGAGTAGATCCATAACTTGAAAGCTCAGTGGAATAGATGACCTCATGTATGAAATTTTCTAAACCTGAAAAGTCTATTTTCAACGCAATTCCACGGTTACCATCTGCATATTGTGCCCATAGCCTAACATCGCTCAAAGACGAAGATAAGGAACATATTCGCACTCTATCTTTAGAGTCATAGAACAAATCTTTTACAGATTTTGTAACGGTAAGCGACTCAGGAAGTATAAAAAATGGAAATTTTATGCGGTCTTTATAAGGGATATGGATAGTTGAAGAAAACAAACCCTCAAATGGATCATTCAAGTCGAGATATTTCGAGCAGTAAAGTCTTGCATTAATAATAATATCTAATACATGGGTAAGATTTTTGAGCGAACGATATTTATATAAAATCATTTTACTCTTCCTTACAATTTTCTATCTATACACTAATTAAGATAGGCTCGGTAACCTTTAATTATTGAATCTTGCATAAATGGATTTGAAGTTTTCGTTAAAAGAATGTTGAGCAGGCGCACTTGCCTGTAAAGCAAGAGGCAGAGCGGCTATCAAAATATATAACTTGGAGGCTGCAGTGCCCGCCCTGCAGATTATAATTCTGCATCTATGTCTACATAGCCTACATTCTTGGCAAACGCCAGTTCGATTACCCCTATTTTTGCAGGTATACAAACCAATCCAGCCAGAAATGGCCAAAGTAATGCAAGTACTCCAGAAATGTAGTTGCCTTGTATGAAAAGATAAATTGCGCCACCGATTGCTGCTGGCCACTTGAACAAAGCCACAAGAATGGCTCCGGCTTTAGCAAGCTGAGGATTAACATATGAATATCGAATAGATGCCCACAAAATATCTAAAACAAGGATTCCAGCAAGTACATAAGGCCACCAAAAGAAAATAAAAAGAATGGGGGCCAGAGGTTGAGAAAGAAATGAGGGCCAGTTAGCCCATTCGACAGCGCGCAGCCAGAGCCATCGCTGAAGCTCAGATTCTGTGAATTCCATCTTTTAATCCTCCTCCACTTCCCAATATCCTGCTTGGGTGCGAGGTGAATATGATGACTTAATATTTGTTTTAGTCTGCCAACCATTGATGGTGCGTGGAACGCACCCTACATCAGGCAAAAGGCCGTAATCTCAGCCTGATACGGGTTGGGGGAGGGACAGGAACTTTCCTATATCTTTTGTAATGGTCCCTGGTCCCCTCCCCAACAATCCTACAACATATTCTGTTCCGCCAAACTGAAATAGCCGTGGCGGCCGATGATCAGGTGGTCGTGGACCGTCAGGTTGAGGGATTGCCCGGCCTTCACCAGGGCCCGGGTCAGTTCCTGGTCGGCGGTCGACGGGGTGAGGTGGCCGCTCGGGTGGTTGTGCACCAGGATAAGCCCGGTGGCCTTATGTTTCAGGGCCAGTTCCAGGACCTTCCGGGGATAGACCACCGTCTGGTTCACCGTGCCTTCCTGGACGATTTCCTCGGCGATGACTTCATTCTGGCTGTTCAAAAAGATCACCCGGAACTGCTCGTCGAGGAGGCCCCCCATGGAGGCGCGGCAGTATTCCACCAGGTTGTCCAGGGACTTGATCGCCTGGCGCTTGAGGGCCTCGGACTTGAGGGCGTATTCGGAGCAGGCCTTCACCAGGCGGATGAGGATGGCGGCGAACTCCTTGATCCCCATGACCTCCATGAGGGCCTCGGGGCTGGCGTCCAGGACCTGGGTGAAGGAGC
>PEWM01000129.1 GCA_002779455.1 Deltaproteobacteria bacterium CG07_land_8_20_14_0_80_60_11 | reverse complement strand
CAGTTCCTCATGGGCTTTCGGCCCACCCGTAAAGCATGAAAAGATATGGTGGCACAGGTTTTCAACCTGTGCTGAGGAACTTTTCGGAACAGAGTTTTGCAACAGCCTGATAGATGGTTGAATGGCAATAACCCCTTCCCATGTCGCAGAAAAGCCCCGGGTGGCGGCGCTGGTGGGCGCTACCGCGGTGGGCAAGACCGCGGTGGCCCTGGCCCTGGCGGCAGGTCTCGGCGCCGAGATTGTCAACGCCGACTCCCTCCAGGTCTACCGGGAGCTTGATATCGGCACCGCCAAGCCCACCGAAGCTGAGCGGGCGCTAGTCACCCACCATCTCATCGACGTGGTGGACCCCCCGGAGCCTTACGACGCGGCCCGCTTCTGCCGGGAAGGACGGGCAGTCCTGGACGATTGCTCTCGGCGGGGGGCGCCGCCGCTGGTGGTGGGCGGCGCCGGCCTCTATCTCAAGGCGCTGCTCTCGGGCCTGTTTGCCGAGGGCGAACCGGCCGCGGGGGTAAGGGACCGGGTGCGCCGGGAGTTGGAGGCCCTGGGGCTGCCCGCCCTTTATGCGCGCCTGCTCCACCTGGACCCGGCCACTGCGGCGCGGCTCCACCCCCACGACACCTACCGGATTGTCCGGGCCCTGGAGGTTATTTCGGCCACCGGCCGGCCGCTGTCGGAGTTTATCGCCGCCCACCGCTTTCAGGACGCCCCCTTTAAGGTGCTGAAGCTGGGCCTCAGGCTGCCCCGGGAGGAGCTCTACCGGAAGATCGAACTCCGGGTGGAACTCATGCTGGAGGCGGGCTGGCTCGATGAAGTCGAAGGGCTGCTCAGGCGCTACCCGCCGGACTTAAAACCTCTGCAGGCCCTGGGTTACCGCCACTTGATTAACTACCTCACCGGCCGCTGGGGTTGGGAAGAAGCCCTGACGTGGCTTACCCGGGACACCCGCCGCTACGCCAAGCGCCAGCTCACCTGGTTTTCGTCCGACCCGGAGGTCCGCTGGTTCCACCCCGGCCAGATCGAGGCGATGGCCGCAGCGCTGACGGAGTTCTTCGAGTAAGTTCTGCCGCCCTTTAGCCGGAGCCGGGAAGGCCGCCCCGGCTAAAACCGCCGCATCCTTTCTCCTTCAAGCCGGTTAAGTCTTGTGAAAATTTACTCAAAGAATCTTGATTGACAGTTGTGCAATAAAACCCTAACGTGGTCAAAAAATTGAAGGGAGGTGAGCGCAACCAGATGAGGCTTTAAGGGGTAACATATTTAATTAGCTCAGAAATCCTACTATTTTCATTCCTGAACTCCACAAACCCAACATGAGGTGAAATATGGGGATTACCCGCAGGACATTTATCAAGGGTTTGGGAAGCGGCATTACCGCGGTGGGCCTCGCGGATGTCGTCCTGCCGCGCTCCGGGTGGGCCGGGGTTGTAGCTCCCGCCAAAACCAAAGACTCTCAGGTCACCACCTCCATCTGTCCCTTTTGCGGCGTCGGCTGCGGCCTCATCGCCCACACCAAGGGGGGCAAACTCATCAACGTCGAAGGCGACCCCGACCACCCCATCAACCAGGGGTCCCTGTGCAGCAAAGGGGAGGCGGTCTTCGAGGTGGTCACCAGCCCCCGGCGCCTGAAGAAGGTGCGCTACCGGGCCCCGGGGTCCGACCTATGGGAAGAAAAAAGCCTGGACTGGGCCATGACCACCCTGGCCCAGCGCGTCAAGGCGACCCGGGACGCCGCCTTCATCGCCAAGTCCCCCACCGGGGTCACGGTCAACCGGACCGAAGCCCTGGCCGCCATTGGCGGTTCACCCCTGAACAATGAGGAATGTTATCTCATTGCCAAACTGAGTCGCGCCCTCGGCATCGTCTATCTGGAAACGCAGGCGCGGCTCTGACACTCGTCCACGGTGGCCTCGTTGGGGCCCACTTTCGGACGGGGCGCCATGACCAACCACTGGAACGATCTCGCCAACAGTGATTGCGTCATGATCATCGGCTGTAACCCGGCGGAAAACCATCCCCTCAGTTTCAAGTGGATCACCAAGGCCATGGATAAAGGCGCCAAGCTCATCGTGGTCGATCCCCGGTTCACCCGGTCGGTGGCCAAGGCAGACCTGCACGTGCGCCTGCGGCCCGGCACCGACATCGCCTTGATGGGGGGACTGATCAACTATGTGTTAGAGAACAATCTTTTTCATAAGGATTATGTCGCCAATTATACCAACGCCGCTTTTATAGTGAATAAAGACTTTACTTTTCATGACGGCCTCTTTTCCGGTTATGACCAAGCGAAGCGGGCGTATAATCCGGCTACCTGGAGCTACGAGCTGGACGCGGAAAAAAAGCCGGTCACCGATCCCACCCTGGCCAATCCCCGGTGCGTCTTCCAAATTATGAAACAGTTCTATGCCCGGTACACCATGGAGATGGTGGCCGCGGTCACCGGCGTGCCTAAGGAACGCCTCCTGGAGATGGCAACCACCTTCGGCGCCACCGGGCAGCCCGGCAAGGCCGGCACCCTGCTCTACGCCATGGGCGGCACCCAGCATACCACCGGGGTGCAGATTATCCGCAGCTATACGCTCTTGCAACAACTGCTGGGGAACATGGGACTCCCCGGCGGCGGCATCAACGCCCTGCGGGGGGAGAACAACGTCCAGGGCGCCACCGACATGGCCCTGTTGTTCAACACGGTCCCGGGGTACATGGCCATTCCCAGCGAAGCCGCCCACCCCACCCTGAAGGACTACCTCGAGAAAGAGACCCCCAAGGCCAGCTTCTGGATTAACAAGCCCAAGTTTTTCGTCAGTCTGCTCAAGGCCTTCTGGGGGGAGGCGGCCCAGAAGGGGAACGATTTCGCCTATGACTATCTGCCCAAAATCGGCAAGGGCTATCAGGGCTCGGGCTATTCCTTTATACCTCTGTTCGAGGCCATGAACGAAGGCGCCATAAAAGGGATGCTGGTCTGGGGCATGAACCCGGCGGTGAGCGCTCCCAACCTGACCCAGGCCTATAGCGCCCTGGGTAAGCTGGAATGGCTGGCGGCCTTCGACCTCTGGGAGACCGACACCTCGGTGTTCTGGAAGCGCCCTGGGGCCAAGACCAAAGACATCAAAACCGAGGTCTTCCTGTTCCCGGCGGCGGACTCCCTGGAGAAGGAGGGCAGCGTCAGCAACAGCGGCCGCTGGATCCAGTGGCGCTACCAGGCGGTGAAACCCCACGGCGACGCCCAGAGCGACCTGTGGTACGCCAACCGTCTGGCCCTGGAGCTGAAGAAGCTCTATAAAGACGATCCCCAGGCGGTCTGCCCCGACCCCATCGTCAAGCTGGACTGGAACTACGGGGAGGCCCCCGACGTCCACCTGGTGGCCAAGGAGATCAACGGCTACACCGTGTCGGACAAAAAGCAGGTCGCGAACTTCCTGGGCTTGAAGGATGACGGCGCCACCGCCTGCGGCTGCTGGATCTACTCGGGTTTTTATCCCGGGCCGGACAAAAAGGACAACAAAGCCGCGGCCCGGGGGACCAAAGATCCCACCGGCCTGGGGCTCTATCCCGGCTGGGCCTTTGCCTGGCCGGTGAACCGGCGGATCATCTACAACCGCTGTTCCCTGGACCCCCAGGGCCAGCCCTGGAACAAGGATAAGGCCCTGTTCGCCTGGAACCCGGTGGCCAAGACCTGGAAGAACTTCGACGTTCCCGACTTCAAGTGGATCGACCCCGCCACCAAGGTCCACGTGGGGCCGGAGGAATCGGCCAAGGCCCCCTTTCTCATGCTCCCCGAAGGCAAGAGCCGGATCTTCGTGCCCGGCGGGCTGTGCAAGGAAGGGCCCTTACCGGAGCACTACGAGGCTTTGGAATGCCCGTTCGTGAACCCCATGTCGGCCCAACAGTCCAACCCGGTGATGAAGGTGTGGAAATCAGAGCTGGATCGGGTGGCCCAGGTCTGCGATCCCAAGTATCCCATCATCGCCACGACCTTCCGGTTGACCGAGCACTGGCAGACCGGGACCATGACCCGCAATCTCACCTGGCAGGCAGAGCTGATACCCGAGATGTTCGTGGAGATCAGCCCCACCCTGGCCAGGGCCCGGGGTATCAAGGCGGGTGACTGGGTTCAGGTGAAGAGTGTCCGGGGCGAGGTGAGGGCCCGGGCCGAGGTCACCAGGCGGGTAGCGCCCTTTTGCTGTGGCAAGGAGGGGTTTACGAGCACCGTGGAGATGGTGGCCCTGCCCTGGCACTTCGGCTTCGCCGGCTTGATTACCGGCGGTCCAGACTCCCAGCAGAACTACGCCGCCAACCAACTGTCCCCCATGGTGGGAGACGCCAACACCATGATCCCGGAATACAAGGTGTTCCTGGTGGATGTGCAAAAGGTCTAAGAGGCCGCAAGGGAGACTACCATGAGTAAAGCCATGTTGATCGATACGACTCGCTGTATCGGTTGCCGGGCCTGCCAGGTGGCCTGCAAGAGCTGGCACAACCTGCCGGGTGAACGCACGACGTTCAGCGAGACCATGTCCAACCCCAGGTATCTGAACAGCAACAATTACACCCGGATCATCTTCCGGGAAGAGGCCAAACCCGACGGAACGTTGAGCTGGTACTTTGTCAAGCGCCAGTGCATGCACTGCCTGGACCCGGCCTGCGCCAGCGTCTGCCCGGTGGGGGCGCTGACCAAACTGAAGGACGGCCCGGTGGTCTATGACGACAGCCGCTGCATCGGCTGCCGGTATTGCATGATGGCCTGCCCCTTCCAGGTGCCCAAGTTCGAGTGGGGCTCGGCGGTACCCCTGATCCGGAAATGCGACTTCTGCGCCGACCGCATCGAGATCGGCCTGGCGCCGGCCTGCGCCACCGCCTGCCCCAGCCAGGCCTTGGTGTTCGGGGAGCGCGAAGCCCTTCTGAAAGAGGCGCACCGCCGCATCGGGGCCCACCCGGAAAAGTATTACCCCGAGGTTTACGGGGAGAAGATCGTGGGGGGTACGGCCAAGCTCTACCTCACCCCGGTGTCTTTTGAGGCGTTAGAGCTTGACCACCGGGGTTTCCGCACCGACCTGGGGAACGTGCCCCATGGCATCTACGGCCGGGAATGGATGTCCAAGGTGCCCTGGATCGCCCTGAGCGTGGGGGGCCTGGCCGTCGGCCTCCACTATCTCAACCAGCGCCGGGCGGAAGTGCAGAACCAGAAATCTCAGGAAGGCAAGGAGGACTGAGCCATGATTAAAAAGGTGGAAAAGTGGTATCCGGGAGAAGACAAGTTGACCACCGGGCACGCCGTCCTCTACATCATCCTGATGCTGGGCCTGATCTCGGCCGTGGCCCGGCTCTTCTTTGGGCTGGGCGCCACTACTAACCTGAACGACGCCTATCCCTGGGGACTGTGGATCAGCTTTGACGTGCTCTCCGGGGTGGCCCTGGCCGCCGGCGGCTTCACCATGGCCGCGGCCATCTATATCTTCAACCTGAAAAAGTTCGAGCCGCTGCTCCGGCCCGCCAAGCTCTCAGCCTTCATCGGCTACCTGGTGTTCGTCGTGGGGCTGTTCTTCGACCTGGGCCAACCCTGGCGCATCTGGCACCCCATGGTGATGTGGAATCCCCACTCGGTGCTCTTCGAGGTGTCCTGGTGCGTCATGCTCTACACCACGGTCCTGGGCGTGGATATCTTCATCATGGCCCTGGAGCGCTGGAAAAAGTATGAGTGGGTGAGTTTTCTCCGGAACCTCTACCTGGTCCTGGTGGTGGCCGGCGTCATGCTCTCCACCCTGCACCAGTCCTCCCTGGGGGCGCTGTACCTGTTGATGCCCGAGAAGATGAGCGACCTCTGGGCCAGCCGGGCCATAGGGCCGCTCTTTTTCACCAGCGCGGTGATCGGCGGCATGAGCGTGGTGATCCTGGAGAGCCTCATCAGTGCCTGGGCGTATAATCGTAAGGCCGAGCTCAAGCTCCTGTCGTCTTTCAGCAAGGGGCTGGGCCTGGCCCTGCTGGTCTACTTCGCCATGAAGGTCACCGATCTCTATGCCCGGGGGGCCACGGTCTGGGCCTTCGACAAACCCCACTTCTTCTTTTACCTGGAACTGTTCGGCACCGTGGCCCTGCCGGCCATCCTGCTCAGCTTCTCGGAGGTGCGCCATTCGATTCAGGGCCTTTACTGGGCCGCGGGCTTATCGGCCTTCGGGGTGGTGCTGAACCGCTTCAACGTCAGCCTCACCAGCTATGGCGG
>PEWM01000242.1 GCA_002779455.1 Deltaproteobacteria bacterium CG07_land_8_20_14_0_80_60_11 | reverse complement strand
TTTTCAAAATCTAACTCAGCCATTAATTTCTCCTCCAGTTTCGTACTTTTAGGGATGACCTTCATGGCCCCCCTTTGGCAACAGAGCCCCATGCCCGGAAGTTGAACATGTACTGCGATTGGCTTAAAGGGCTGAGCTCTGAAAAAAATGAATGTTCAGATCCAGGTACGGCGTCGCCTCAGCCGGCCAATTCCTGGATGACGGTCTTGACCATTTTCACCGATTCCGGATGGCGCATGATGAGCAGATCGCTGCCGGCCAGGAGCAGGTCCACGGCAGTGATGGCCTCCATCAGGATGCCCCGCTTGGTCTGGTCACCCAGTTGCGGCGCCTCTTCGTTGGTCTGCTTGCACTCCTTTACTTTCCACACTTCTTGGCCGACATAGTTGAGGATGGGGAGTTGCAGCTTGTCATCTTCCTGGGTGAGGGCCGCCATGCGGTCCCGTTCCATGACGGAATAGGAATATTCCAGGCCGTAGCCCAGGCCGCCGGTGGTGGGATCAACCAGGATATGGCTGTCTTTAACGCCCAACTGGCCCAGAAGGATGTTCAACTGCTTGGCCAGGTTGACGTCGATGGGGGAGTTAGCCGACAACGAATGGTTGTAAGCCAGGGACGCGGCGCCGATCTTCTTGTAGTTCTTGTCCTGCACCGGGCCGAGGGTGATGCTCTTGTCGGCGCAGGCCTCAGCTACGGCGGGCAGCACTTCCGCGTCTTTTTCCACATTGCCGGTGCCGTAGACGATCAACGGCACGTCAATGGCGGCCAACACCTTCTTGGCCGTGGCCGCGGCCGCTTCGGGCGTGGCGTCATCGCCGTTGGGATCGGTGCTCATCAGGACCAGGCCGATGGCCTCGGCGCCAAATTCCTTGACGCACTTCTTAGCCCAGGCCACGGGGTCCTTGGCCACATCCTTGATGGCTGCATACGCCGGGCCGGCCCAGTCCTCGCCCGGATCCTTGTCCCATACCTCCATGGCAAGCCGGGGTTTGTGGGGCATTGCCCCTTCAAACAGATAGAAGGGGTAGGAGGTCTCGCCTCCCAGGGTGATGGCTTTATCGCCTTTACCGATGGTTACTGTTTTGATCGCGCCAGAATACTTCTGTTTGGGAATTTCAAACGCCAAGTTAGTTCCCTCCTTAATTTTTCCGGAAATCGCCGGCATATTAACTTTTCTTGAACTGCGGAGGTATAAACATTGTGAAAATAATAATTAACTAGGCAATCTGTCAAGCAAAAAATCACGCTTGTGAGGATCGCCGGTAATGAACTTAGGTAAGCAACCGGTCAAAGATGGCGTAAGCCCCTTTTAATGCTGGTGAATCGGCTGGCAGGGTAAAAGTGGGGCGGCCCTGGCGGTCGAACTCGGCCACCTGGGAATCCTCGGGGATCAAACCGGCCAGTTCGAGGCCCTGGGTGGCAATTTCGTCCATGGTTCTAGAACTGAGACCGTTGGTCACCCGGTTGACGATGAGAACGGGGCGGCCCACCACGACCTTCAGGGCCTGGGCCAGGTCCTTGAGACGCCGGGCCGCCTGGATCCCGCGCCAGGAGGGGTCGCTCACCAGCATCAGGAGATCCACCTTATTGGTGGTGAGGCGGCTCATGTGCTCCATGCCCGCTTCGTTGTCCATCAGGATATAAGGATAATTTTTCGCCAGGACATCCATGAACCGGGCCACCAGGTTGTTGGCGGCGCAGTAACAACCGGGTCCTTCGGGCTGGCCCATGGCAATGAGGTCGAAGCCGTCGGCCTCCACCAGGCACTGGTTGATGCGCATCTCGATGAGTTGGTCCTTGGTCATGTCCACCATGCCGCCGCTTTTTTTCATCTCTTCCCGGGCTGCGCCCACGGAGCTGTCCACCGTAAGCCCCAGAACTTCGTTGAGATTGCTGTTGGCATCGGCGTCCACCGCCAGCACCGGTTTCTTGCCGTGTTCCAACAGGTAGCGCAATAACATGCCGGCCACGGTGGTCTTGCCGGTGCCGCCTTTACCGGCCATGGCGATCAGAAAACTCACGATTGGCTCTCCCTCAGTGTGAAAGTATTCACATAAATTATAGAGAAAAATAAAGAAAACGTAAAGCTCTTTGTGCCATGATCCTTTTTCCGGCGGGCGGCAATTCAGGAGAATTTTCGGGAAATGGGAACGATCGATGGGCTTCGCCGGACAAAATACTTGCGTGGCCGGGGGGGGAATCATTATAATTTTAACAGATGGGGCCGCAATCCGGCGCACCCTTTGCCGGCCTCATGCTGGGGGATCGTCCAATGGCAGGACAGCGGCCTTTGGCGCCGCCGATGGAGGTTCGACCCCTCCTCCCCCAGCCAACCGCCGACAGTGAAATCAGGGACCCCGGGGAAAGCCCCCGGGGTTTTTCACTTTTTCAACCTCCGGACCATCCGCCGCGCCATCCGGCGAAATCATCCAGGGGTTCGACCCCCGGCGCCCGCTTCCGGCTGGCTGATGATGAAAAATCGGTCAATTCCTCACGAGGAGACCGAGTTTCTGCAAGGCGGACACCTCTGATTATGGACCATGGCCATTTTTTTCCTTGACAGCCGGAATTAATTGCATATATATTGTGGACAACAATATTCGGGTACCCATATAGGGTATAATAGGGAAGCCGGTGGAAAACCGGCGCGGTCCCGCCGCTGTAACCGGGGACGAAACCTGCACGCAGCCACTGTCTCACTGAAGCGAGATGGGAAGGCGCAGGGAGTAGGAAGATCCGGAAGTCAGAAGACCTGCCCGGATGAAGGCTTGAGCCCCTACGAGGTCTAGCGGGCGAGAAGCTCAAATAAGGATCAAGAAGCTGGGTGCAATCCTTAAGTCTCCGTGACTTAAGGATTTTTTTTTGCAGTAAAAAACCGCATTAAAGGAGAGCGACATGGCAAAACAGATCAAGTCCGGGTGGTTATTTCTCCTGCTGCTCATCGCCGTGATCAGCGCCCCTGGGGCGCTGAACGCGGCCTCAACGGCCAAACCCGCCATTGTTCTGGCGGCATTTGGCACCACCACAGCAGCCTTTGACACTTACAACCATTTTGAACAAAAAGTCAAAGAGCGCTTTCCGGGGTATGAAATCCGCTGGGCCTTCACTTCCCATAAAGTCCGCCACAAGCTGGCCCAGGAAAAGGGCCAACAGCTCAACGACCTGCCCACGACTTTAAGAGATCTAAAAGCCGCCGGATTTAACCGGGTGGCAGTCCAGTCGCTCCACCTGGTGCCGGGGGAGGAGTGGGACAAGAAAGTCGTGCAGGCAAGCCGAGCCATCCCCGGGTTGAAAGTTGCCTTGGGAAAGCCGTTGCTCAGCAGCAAACAGGATCAGGAACAGGTCCTTAATGCCCTGGCCCAGACCTTCCCAAAAGACTTGACGGCCACGGCGGTGGTCTTGGTGGCCCACGGCAGCCCCAGCCCCGAAGGGACCGCCACCTATCTGGCCTTCAGCCGGCTGTTGCGTGCCCGTTACCCCCGCCAGAATGTCTTTTTGGGAACCGTGGAAGGCAAACCCACCCGGGAAGAGACCCTAATGGCCGTCCAGCAATCCCAGGCTACCGCCGTAGTCCTGATGCCCTTCCTCTTTGTGGCCGGCGAACATGTGGCCAACGATATTTTAGGAGATAACCCCGAGAGCTGGAAATCCGGGCTTCTGAAACAAAAGGCCTATCGCCTCGAGGGAATCACCAAAGGGCTGGGGTATCAGGATGGGATAGTGAATATTTATCTGGACCACCTGGACCGGGCTCTGAAGAGTTTATAGGAAAACCGTTTTCATCTTCAGGATGCGAAAAAACTTAAAAATTGACGTCAAGGAGGGTTGTATGAAGAGCGGGCTGATCGTTTATCTGGCGGGCGGGGCGGAGTTGCCGGAAGGCTTTGACCTGTTAAGCCATTGCCGGGAAATGGGGTTCACCGCCGACCGGGTGGAGCTGGTGGGCGCCAGGCAAGGATTTTATGAAGTGAATGATGCCTGGCACTACCTGTTTACCAAGGGGTATGGGGATATCAAACTGCTGGTGGCCCAGGCGGAGCAAAACTGCCTGCAACCGGTTCACCCCCCGGTCCGGCTGAGCGGGTAGGGAAACCTCTGGTGTAAAGAGGAGCCGACCTCGTGAGCCAAAGGAATCTACTCTGAGGTTCCATGACCGGGAAGCTGGCTGGAGGTCTTGAGACCGTCAGTTAGATTTTTGGCCAGGTGATACTAAATAGGAGAAAAAACATGCGGTCTGCGCGAACCTGGTTATTTTGCTTATCGTTGTTTTGTTGTGGCTGGCTGGCCACCGGGTGGTTTAACCCGGTAATTGCGTCTGACGATAAAGAAAAGGCCATTTCGAAGCCCGCCGCGGTGGAGGGAGAAATTCAATTTGAAGGACGGGGGGAAGGCTTTCAGCCCGAACCCGCCAAAGACGAATGTCCCTCAACCTTCGGTCCCATCGTCACCGACACCGCCATTCCCATCGAGAAAGGCAAATTCGCCCTTCAGCCCACCTTTGGCCTGAACTTTACCACCAACAACTTCAGCCCCAGCTGGCGGCGCAACAGCGCAGGCGGAGATTTCAAGTCCTTTGGCATGAGCTGGAAATTTACCTATGGTTTGTGGAACAATTTAGAGATCTATGCGGTCATCCCCTATATCCACAACTGGGCCAGTAACGTCAATGAACCCGGGCCCCGTGGGGAGCGCGCCGCCGATTTCGGGGGGCTGGGCGACATCAACCTGACGTTCAAGTATCGTCTGGTGGAAGAAACCCAAGCGGCCCCCACGGTCAGCGCCATCTTTTCCCCTACGTTTCCCAGCGGGCACTTTCGCCGCCTCAATCCCGGCCGCCTGGGAATGGACCAGTTGGGGAGCGGCTTATATAACTTCACTACGGGTCTCAACGTATCCAAGTATCTGAGCCCTGTTATCGTTTATGGGAACCTCTGGTATACTATGGGCACCGCCTACACCAGCAATGAGGACCGTTGCCCTCTGGTTCGTGATGAAAACGGCGACCTGGTGGAGGGGGATCCCGTGTCCACTCGGGTACGCAACTATCCACGGGACTTCGTGACGGTGAATCTGGCGGCGGAGTATCCCCTTACCAAGAAATGGATCGCCCTGGTGGAGCTGACCAGCACTTGGGAGGCCGGCCGCCTCATCGGCCACACGGCCAACCTGGCCCCCGCCGCCCTCCTCTCATGCGTGCCCGGGATTGAATATATGGCCACGGATAAGTTCTCCATGGCCCTGGGGGTTCAAATTGACCTGGTGGGGAAAAACACCACCGCCAATATTACCCCGTTGCTTTCCATGGTTTATGCTTTTTAAAACAGCGATAAGGAGGAAGCACTTATGAGACGCCGGCATGTTCTTGGCTTCGGCCTGGCTGCGCTGTTGGTAGCGGCCCTCATCTGGCCCCCCGCGGCCCTGAGCCAGGGTCGCGGCCAGGGGTTTCGCCCCTGCCCTTATACCCCTTATCAATGCCCTGTGACGGGCGTCTGCAAGCCCATGACGATCACCGGCAAAGTGAGCCAGGTTCTTACGGAGACCTTGCAGGATAAAATGCATCCCGGTATGGCCATACTCGTCGATAGTAAAGACAAAGGCCGGGTGCGGGTTCACCTGGGACCCGTGTGGTATCTGGAGCGCCAGGAATTTGACCTCGAGCCGGGACAGGAAGTGCAGGTTAAGGGAATCTGCCTGGAGGAGAAAGGGGAAACCCGGCTGATCGCCGCCCAGGTGACGGTGGGCGATTCGGTTTTACTGCTCCGGGATCAGGAAGGCCGGCCCATGTGGGAAGCCTGGCGCAAGCGCTGATCGCGGTTGCCGGATATTCCATTGATTTTTCAAAATAATTTGGACCAGCACGATATTTTCGCTCTGGTTCCCAAGCTCTGTTCCGAAAAGTTCCTCAAGCACAGGTTAAAAACCTGTGCCACCAGATCTTTTCATGTTTTACGGGTGGGCCCAAGGCCCATGCAGAACTGCCTTGAAAAGTTCCTCAAGCACAGGTTAAAAACCTGTGCCACCGGCCTTTTCATTATTTTGAGAGAGCCGAAGGCCCATGAGTGACTGCCTCGAAAAGTTACTTAAATTGGTGGCGCAGGCTTTCCAGCCTGCGCCAAGGAAGCAGGTTAGTCGTGCACAGCCTGGAAAGGCTGTGCCA
>PEWM01000255.1:13133-19687 GCA_002779455.1 Deltaproteobacteria bacterium CG07_land_8_20_14_0_80_60_11 | reverse complement strand
CCTCATAACCCCGGTCAGGGGGTACTTGCCACCCGCCGCAGGCCTCCGCCCGGGGATGAGACAGAGCCGATAACGCCGAAAATGTTCGGGCTTCATGTCTATTGAGCAAACTCACCGTTCTCAGCCGCGACCTCGAGACGCTGATTCAATGAGCTTTTCCCGGACGTTGATTTACCTGCCCATTGTTCACACCCAGGCCGATATGGGCGCCATGAAGGAATCGGTGGCCCGGGCGAACCTGGAGAAAATGGGCCGCGCCGGATTGGCCCGCAAGACCGCGGCCATCGATAAGATGTGGACAGAAATCGAGGCGGCCATCGACGCTTTGGCCCTGTCTTTTGACCGGGTGCGCCTCTACCAGGACGGTTTGCCCGTGTGCGGGCGGGAGGCGGAGATCGTCACGGAACTGGCCCGGGCGGGCAGCCGGAACCATCAACTCCTGCTGCGCCTGATGGCCCAAGGGGCTGTCCTCATGGGGACCGAATCCGGCGACTTGCTGGTGCAGGAATACCAGTCGGCCAGGCAATCCCTGACGACCCGGCCACCCCGGGCCGCGGGGGTGGCGGCCGCGAGCCGGGCCTGGCGCGATGCCCTGCTCAAGCGCCGGGATCAATTTATGGCCCAGCGCCTTAACGATACCCTGAAAGACGGCGAGACCGGCATCCTCTTCCTGGGGATGCTCCACTCTTTGGAACAGTACCTTAACCCGGACGTGAAGGTGATCTATCCGCACCGGCGGCCTCGTTGAATCCGGAGGAAATATGGAATCAAGCGCCACCCGGGTGCTCATCCTGGACGATGATCGGGATATCAGCTCGTTGCTCTCAGCCCTGATGAACAAAGAGGGGTTGACCAGCGTGATGGCCCACGACGGGGAGACGGCCCTGCGGATGGTCCCCCTGGCCAGGCCCGACATGATGCTGGTGGACGTCAAGATGCCCGGCATCGACGGCATGGAAGTCTTGAAGCGGGTCAAGGAAACAAATCCCCATCTGCCGGTGGTCCTCATCACCGCGTATGCCGAGATTTCCGCCTCGGTGGCGGCCATGCGGGCCGGGGCCTTCGATTATCTGGCCAAACCCTTTGACCACTCGGAGGTCATCCGGGTGGTGCGCGCCGCCCTGGCCGAAGGGGAGCGCCGGCGCCGGTCCCAGTCCGAAGAAATTGCGGCGGACAATTGTCTCCGGGTCATGATGGGCCCCAGCGATGCCGTCACCCGCATTATCCGGGAAGTGAACCGGGTGGCCCAATCGGACTTCAGCGTTATCATCCAGGGGGAAACCGGCTCCGGCAAGGAACTGGTGGCCCGGGCCCTCCACCAACTGAGCAGCCGCGACGGCGGCCCTTTCATTCCCCTGGATTGCGGGGCTATCCCCGAAACCCTCATTGAAAGCGAGCTCTTCGGCTATCAGAAAGGGGCCTTCACCGGGGCCACGGGGCCCAAGGCCGGAAAATTCGAAGCAGCCCAGGGAGGCACCCTGTTTTTGGATGAGATCGGCAATCTGCCCCTGGCATCCCAGACGCGACTGCTGCGGGTCCTCCAGGAGAAGGCGGTCCTGCGCCTGGGCGCCACCCGGCCGGTAAAAATTAATGTGCGCCTGCTCACCGCCAGCAACCAGGAACTTCAGGGACTGGTGACCTCGGGACAGATGCGGGAGGACCTGTTCTTTCGCCTCAATGAATTTACCATCACCGTCCCGCCCCTCAGGGAACGCAAAGACGACATCCCCTACCTGGCCAAACGGTTCATGGATCTCACCAATAAAGAATTGCAGAAAAACGTCCGGCGCCTTTCCGAGTACTGCCTCGAGGCCTTGCTGTCTTACAACTGGCCGGGGAACGTGCGCCAGCTCAGATCCGTCATCCGCCGGGCCGTCCTCCTGGCCGACGATATCATCACCGAGAAACATCTGGACATCAAGCGCGCCCCGGTGCCGGGCCTGGCCTTTACTCCCAAGATTCAGGGAACGCCCTGGGACGAATTCTCTCTCCGGGAGATCGTCCATCGCAGCGTGGTCACCGTAGAACGGGAAGTCCTGCTCCAGGTCCTGAAATATACCCGGGGGAATAAAGCCAAGGCGGCACGGCTATTGCAGATAGATTATAAGACTATACATACTAAGTTGAAGCAGTTCGGGATTAACCAATCTGGAGGCGGTCATGACTAAAAAAAAGGGCAGCGGTGAGGTATCCGGCTTCGGAGGGGTCTTCAAAGGGCTGGCGGACCTCATCGAAAAACTTGGCGATCTGGCGGACAAGGGGGAGGCGCTCAAGGGGAGCGGGGAATTTCAACAACAGGGGGTAAAAGGGGTCTATGGCTTTACCGTGAAGACAGGCCTGGGGGACAGGGGCGGCAGAGAGATGAAAGTTGAGCCCTTCGGCAATGTCCACCGGGATGCCAGGACCGGGGAGACCGTGGTCCAGGAGATTCGGGAACCGGTGGTGGACGTGTTCGAAGAAAAGGACCATACCCTGGTGGTGGCCGAGATGCCCGGCGTCAGCACCAAGGACGTGACTCTGACGGTCAAGGACGACCTGCTTACCATTTATGCCGAGAAACGGGATAAGAAGTACCGCAAGGAGATCCTGCTGCCCCGGAGCTATCCCCAGGAGAAGATGAAGATGTCCTGCAACAACGGCATCCTGGAAATCAAGTGCGTTATGTAGTTGAGTCCGAGGACCATACAGGGAAAATATGAAAAAATCTGAAGAGTTGGCCCTCAAGCTGAAAGTGACCGAGGCCCTGAGTAAAGACGTGGGGCGAGCCTATGCCCGCATGGGGCCGGAAGACCTGGAAAAGCTCCAGGTGGCCATCGGCGACATCGTGGAGGTCGCCGGCAAGCGGAAAACGGTCTGCAAGGCCATGCCCGCCTACAAGGATTTGCGGGGCCGGTCCCGGGTCCAACTGGACGGCATCAGCCGGGAAAACGCCGGCGCCGGGATCGACGACTTCGTGCAGGTGCAGAAGATCGCCTGCCGCCCGGCCGAACGGGTGGTCCTTACCCCCATCAATATAACCCCCCAGGAACGGGATCTGCAATACATCGGCAGCCTCCTGGACGGCCTGCCGGCGCTTTCGGGGGACCGCATCCGGGCCACCCTGTTCGGCAGCCGCACCGCCGATTTCACGGTGGAAGCCCTGACCCCCCGGGGGCCGGTGCTGATCAACCCCACCACCACCCTGGTGATCGGCAAGGCCGGGGCCCCGGAAACCCGGCGGGCGGCGGTGTCCTACGAGGACGTCGGCGGCCTCAAGCCCCAACTCCAGCGCATCCGGGAGATGATCGAGCTGCCGTTGCGCTACCCCGAGCTGTTCGAGCGCCTGGGCATCGACGCCCCCAAAGGGGTGTTGCTCCACGGCCCCCCCGGCTGCGGCAAGACCCTCATCGCCCGCACCATCGCCCACGAGACCGAGGCCAACTTTTTCTCGGTGAGCGGCCCGGAGGTGGTGCACAAGTTCTATGGCGAGTCCGAGGCCCACCTGCGCAAGATCTTTGAGGAGGCCGGCCGCAAAGGCCCCAGCATCATCTTCATAGACGAGATCGATTCCATCGCCCCCCGGCGGGAAAATGTCGTCGGGGACGTGGAAAAACGGGTGGTGGCCACACTCCTGTCCTTGATGGACGGCCTCAACAAGCGCCAGAACGTCATTGTCATTGCCGCCACCAACATCCCCAATGCCCTGGACCCGGCGCTTAGGCGGCCGGGGCGGTTCGACCGGGAGATCGCCATTCCCATCCCCGACCGCCACGGGCGGCTGGATATCCTGGAGATTCACAGCCGGGGCATGCCTCTGAGCGAAGACGTGGACATGAGCCACCTGGCGGAGATCACCCACGGCTTTGTGGGGGCCGACCTGGAGGCGTTGTGCCGGGAAGCGGCCATGATCTGTCTGCGGCGTCTCATGCCCGACATTGACTTAGGCCTGGCTACCATCCCCTACGAGCAACTGGCCCAACTGGAAGTGCACATGGACGACTTCCTGGCCGCGCTTCGGGAAGTGGAGCCGTCCGCCATCCGGGAGGTGTTTGTGGAGGTCCCGGATGTACGCTGGGAGGACGTGGGGGGCCTTCAGGCCGTGAAAACGCGTCTCAAGGAAGCGGTGGAGTGGCCCTTGAAGTATGCCCACATCTTCAAAAAAGCGGGCATCAAGCCCCCCAAAGGCATCCTCCTGTCCGGGCCGCCGGGGTGCGGCAAGACCCTCCTGGCCAAGGCCATCGCCACGGAAAGCCGGGTGAATTTCCTGTCGGTGAAGGGGCCGGCCCTGATGTCCAAGTATGTGGGCGAATCCGAGCGGGGCGTGCGGGAGATATTCAAGACCGCCCGCCAGGCGGCGCCCTGCATCATCTTCCTGGATGAGACCGATGCCCTGCTGCCGGCCCGGGGGATGGGCGGCTCCGACTCCCACGTGTCTGAGCGGGTGTTAAGCCAATTCCTGGCGGAACTGGACGGCATCGAGGAATTGAAGGGGGTGCTGGTGCTGGGGGCCACCAACCGCCTGGACATGATGGACCCGGCGGTGCTGCGGCCGGGCCGCTTCGACGCCATCGTCGAGATTCCCCTGGCCGATGCGGCGGACCGCCAGGAGATCTTTGCGGTCCATCTCCGGGGCAAGCCCCTGGCCAAGGGGGTCAACGCCAAAAAGCTGGCGGCCAAGAGCGAGGGCTTAAGCGGCGCCGAGATCGCCGGGGTGTGCAACCAGGCGGCCCTGGCCGCGGTGCGCCGGGCGGTGGCCGCGGAACTTGCTCAGGAGGGCGAAGGTTCGGCCAAGGTGCTCATCCTGCCTGCCGACCTGGAAGAGGCCCTGGAGGAGATGCTGGGAGGACAGGGGGATTAAGGCGGTCAGCTATCAACTCTCAGCCATCAGCCATCAGCAAATAATTTTGGTTAATCGGAGCATGAATGCGTGTGCCGGGGCGTAGAGGCGGGTTTTAAACCCGCCCCTACATGAGCCGCCAACAGGATAATTTGTTTAATGCACGGCCAGGGGTTGCGTCTTTTTCTTTTGCTGAAAGCTGACCTCTGAAGGCTGAAAGCTTAAAAAGCCCTTAGCCCTTCCCTCAATTTACGGATTTTTAGGGTATAGGCGCACAATGCCCCAGGGACATTATTTATACTGCCTGGCCCGGTTGAGCCGGCTGCCGCCCCTGCCCCTGGAGGGCAAAGGGGTGGATGGCCAGAGCCCTCTTGAGGTGGCTATCTTTCAGGATCTCGCCGCGGTCTGGAGTCCGGTGCCGTTGGAGGATTTCTGCGGGCCGGAGGCGGAGGCGCGGCTGCGGGACCTGACCTGGATCGGCCCCCGAGTCATCCGGCATCAGGAGGTGGTGGCCGGGGTGATGCGGCATTCTCCCGTGCTGCCGGCCCGGTTCGGGACCATCTTTTCGTCTATGGCTAATCTGGAAAAGGTGTTGCAGCGCCACTCTGACACCATCGCCGGGTTCCTGACTCGCCTTACGGACCAGGAGGAATGGGCCGTCAAAGGGCTGTTGGACCGCCCCGGGGCCAAAGAGAAGCTGTTCTCCCTCAAGCTGGCCCGGGAAGCGGCAAGCCTGGAGGCCTTATCGCCGGGGAAGCGGTATTTTGAGGAGCAGCGCCTCCGGGCCGCAGGTGACCAGGAATTGCATGGGTGGGTGCAAGAGGTTTGCCGGGAGGTGTGGACCGGACTCCGGGATTATGCCGCGGAGGCCCGGGAACGGCGGCTGCTCTCCCGGGAAGCCACCGGCAGTGATAAAGATATGGTCTGGAATTGGGCCTTGCTGATGCCGAGGCAGGCAGTGGGCGGTTTCCAGGCCCTGATCCAGGACGTCAACGCCCAATACGCCGAATGCGGCCTGGTGGTGGAATGCACCGGCCCCTGGCCCCCTTATAGCTTTTGCCCCGCCCTGGATATGGAGCCTGAACCATGATCTGCCTGTTTTATTGTATCAGTCGTAATCCGGGGCCGGAATTAGCGGGACCCCTGCCGGGAGTGGCGGGCCGTCCGGTCTTCCAGGTGGCGGACCGGCGCTTAAGAGCGGCGGTTTCCCGGATTAACCGGGCGGATCTGATCCCTGACCTCCCCCGGGTCCGGGCCTATGAGCGGGTGGTGTCCTCCTTCCACCGGCGGGGCGCCGTGGTCCCCATGCGTTACGGCTGCGTGGTGGAGCAGGAATCCCAGGTTATTGAGAGGTTGAGCGCCCAAGGCGCCCATTATGAGGCCCTGCTCCGGGAACTGGACGGCTGCGTGGAGATGGGGCTGCGGGTCTTGCTGCCGTCCGGACCCTGGGCGGCGGTGATCCCCGGCGGCCCGGAAGGGTCTCGGGAGGTTACCGGGCCTTGCCCCCCGGACCCCGCGGCCGTTGCGGACCGCCTCGGTTTAGCCTACCTCACGGCCCGCAAGGCCCACTATGCCCAGCAGGACCGCTGGACCAAGGAGTATCGCCAGGCGGCGGAGCGTTGCCAGGCGCAGTTCGCCGGACTGTATGTCAAATGCGCCACGGAAGCTCCTTCCCCCCGGCTGCCCTTGCTCTCCCTGTATTTCCTGGTGCCCCGCCCGGCGGTGGAGTCTTTTCGCC
>PEWM01000255.1:0-13089 GCA_002779455.1 Deltaproteobacteria bacterium CG07_land_8_20_14_0_80_60_11 | reverse complement strand
CTCTCCGGTCCCTGGCCGCCGTATAACTTTGTGACGGCCGGTCCCAGTCTTATTTAAGGTTTTCAAGCTTGAAAAAGGGCTGATAGTTATGGGTAAAAGTGTTACGGCGCTGGATAATAGCCCGGAATCACAGCGGTACCAGCAGCTCTACGACATGCTGCTGGAGGCCATTCCTTCGTCGGTGCTGCTCATTGACCGGGATCTGCGCATCGCTTCGGCCAATCGTAACTTCCTGGAGAAAAACCGCCGCACCCTCCCGGACACTATCGGCCACCGCCTGGATGAAGTCTTCCCGGCCATCATCATCGACCAGATGGATTTTCCGGGGCGCATCCGCCAGGTCTTTGAGAAGAACTTCCGCATCAAGGGAGACCGGATGACCTATCGGGCCCCGGGCATTCCCCTGCGGATTTATTATTACAGCATCCTGCCCTTTTCCTGGCAGGGGGTGGTGGAGTTGGCCATGCTGCTCATGGATGACGTCACCGAGCAGGTGCGTCTGAGTGAGGAGGTGCGCCGGGTGGAGCGCCACCTGGCCTCGGTGGTGGAAAGCGCCCAGGATATCGTCTTGTCCACTGACATGGAAGGCCAGATCCTGACCTGGAACACGGCGGCGGAGAGGCTCTCGGGCTTCACCCTCTACGCGGTCCGGGGACACAACTTTTTCGATTTCTGCGCCGGCGACGATCAGGGAGAGATGGAGCGAATTTTTGCCAACCTCCAGGCCGGCAAAGAGGCCCAAATGGCGGAATGGGACCTGAAAACCAGGGATGGCGGCCGCATTCCGGTCTCCTGGATTTTTTCCCCCATGAAGGACCACCTGGGCGAAACCGCCGGGATCGTGGCCGTGGGCCGGGACCTGACGGAACGCCGCAAATTTGAGGCGCAACTGCTCCAGTCGCAAAAACTGGCCGCCCTGGGGGTGATGGCCGGCGGCATCGCCCACGAAATCCGCAACCCCCTGGCGGTCTGCGGCTCCGCGGCCCAGTTTATCATGGATGAGGCTGTCACCCCGGAATTCCGGCAGGAGTGCGCCCACAAGATCCACACCGGCATCCAGCGGGCCTCCATGATCATCGAAAACCTGCTGCGCTTCGCCCGTCCAACGGTTCCGCCCGACAGCAAGGAGATTAACCTGACCTCACTCCTTTCGGAAACCCTGTCCCTGGTGACGAACCAGGCCCGGATTGCCAAGATTGAGCTGCAGGCGCAATTGCCCCGGGAGGCCATCTTGATCAGCGGCACGGAAGGTCTGTTGCAGCAAGCCTTCATGAACCTGCTGCTCAACGCTATCAAGGCCATGCCCGATGGGGGGGAGTTGGGCGTCGCCCTGGGACAGGCCAACGGGGAAGCCTGGGTCAGCATCAGCGACACCGGCCAGGGGATCGCCCCCGGGGACCTGGAAAATATCTTCGACCCCTTTTACACCACCGCGCCGGTGGGCCAGGGCACGGGGTTGGGCCTGTCCATCTGCTATTCCATCATCAAGCAGCACTTCGGCACCATCACCGTGGAGAGCGAGGCAGGCCGAGGCAGCGCCTTCACCGTGAGCTTGCCCATCTTGTAAGCGGTTATGGCCATAGGATGACTGAACCGGGCGAACTGATTCTCATTGTAGACGATGAGCCGGATATGTGCTGGGCCTTGGAACATCTCCTCAACAAACAGGGTTATGTCACCCGCAAAGCCCTGACGGCCATGGAGGCCCTGATGCTGATGGAGCGGCACCGATTCGCCTGCGCCTTCCTGGACGCCAAGCTGCCGGATATGGACGGCCTGGAACTGGCCCGGCGCATCCGGGAGAGGGCGCCGGACATGCGCCTCCTGATGGTGTCCGGTTACTTTTACCGGGATGACGTCTCCATCCAGGAGGCCATCGCCCAGGGGGTAATCATCGATTTCATCAGCAAGCCCTTCCTCCAGGAAGAAATTCTCCGGGTGTTGAAAACGTGAACGGAAATATTTCTTCTAGAAGTCCGCAAGGGCATAGGTTGGCTTCCCTATATTAGGGAAATCATTCCATAGAGCAAATTTCCCAGACCCAACCCGCATCGCCCCGCTTAAAACCTAACCTCCTGATTTTCATAGTTTTCTCATGCCTTCTGGTCCTGGCACGCTTCTTGGATAAATAGACCTTGAGGCATTGCCTCTTACCCAAAAACCCAAAATTACCTGAAGGAGGTTCCCCATGGCCAAAGTACAGAAGTCAACCGATTCCTCCAGCCTGGCGGAGGTAGTGGACCGCATCCTGGACAAGGGTATCGTCATCGATGCCTGGGTCAAGGTGTCGCTGGTGGGCATCGAACTGCTGTCCATTGAAGCCCGAGTGGTCATCGCTTCGGTGGAAACCTATCTGAAGTACGCCGAAGCCATCGGCCTGACGGCCAGCGCGGCGGCTCCGGCCTAAGGCCGATTGGGGGGACAGTCCTCTTTCCGGAGGGGTCCGGTGCGACCCCTCCGAAAAAGAGGCCCCTCAGCATCCTTCAGGGGCGGGCATTGCGGTGCCGACCAACCCCTAAAGGCCTAAAGGCGGGATAAAAGGAGATACTTCATGGGTCGCTTAACCGATGATATGACCCGGTTGTGTGGCGAGATCGTGGCCTTTCGCGGGTTCAGGAAGTCCTTTGTCAAGGACCTGACCCATAGTACGGCTGCTTTGATGGCTAATTTCCACCGGGCCCACCAAGACATGGCCCGGAAGACCAAGGCCGAACGGCGGGCGGACGTGGCTCACCTGAGAAAAACCGTGGGCGCCATGCGCCATGTCTTTGCCGCCGACATCGAAGGAGCGCGGCGGGCCTGGTCCGGCAAATAAGCCGACGCGACGGTCCCAGCTACATCTGAGAAACCATTAACCTGAACTGACTAACCGTTAATCCTTAAAAGGAGAATTACCATGGCTAAAGTACAAAAGTCAACCGATTCCTCCAGCCTGGCGGAAGTCGTTGATCGCATTTTGGATAAGGGTATCGTCATCGACGCCTGGGTCAAGGTGTCGCTGGTGGGTATCGAACTGCTGTCCATTGAAGCCCGGGTGGTCATCGCTTCCGTGGAAACCTATCTGAAGTACGCCGAAGCCATCGGCCTGACGGCCAGCGCGGCCGCTCCCGCGTAAGCACCAGTCTGGGGAATAGTTCCTCTTGCGCTGAGGGGCCGTAGAGGCCCCTCGACGGAAGGGGGCGGCGGTTGAGGAGCAATCAGTCACAACTGCGGCGGATAGGAAAGTTCCCCGGCAAGGTCCAAAGGAAAGGAGATACTTCATATGGGTCCGTTAACTGAGAGTATGACCCGGTTGGCCGGTGAGATCGTCGCCTTTCGTGGAGGAAGAAAACATTTCGTCAAAGTTCTGGGCCACGACGTATTCACCATGCTTACTAAGTTTCACCATGCCCATGCACAGATGGCGCAGCAGACCCGCAAGGAACGCCGGGCCTTCGTCCGGACCCTGGAGCGGGACGTGGCCGGAATGCAGGCCGGATTCCGCCACGCTCACGCCCTGATGGCCCGGCAGACCAGGGCCGAACGGCGGGCGGCCGTGGCTCACCTGAAGAAAACCGTGGCCGGGCTGCGGCTGGAATTCGTCACCGATATTAAAGGCGCCCATAGGGCCTGGTTCGGCCCCACTCCGGCGGAACGCCGGGCCCAGGAGGCTGAGCGCCGCGCCAAGGCCGAGGCGGAGCAGATCAAAAAAGCCGCCGAACGGGACCGCCTGGCCGCGTTAGCCATGGCCAAAGAAGAGGCCGTCCGGCATCATACCGCGCCCGCGGCCAAAGAAGAGACGGGGCGCCCGGGAAAAAAGAAGGGGTGAACTCCTTAAGCTTCCGGTGATACCGACCGATGACGCAAGTACAACCAGAGGCGCGAGCCACGGTGCATCCGGACCGCTCTGGAGGGGAAATGGCGGAAGTAACCTGTTCTTTCTGTGGCGGACAAGGGAAAGACCCCTTTGGGATCATGTCCTGGCTCTCCACCTGCTGCGTCTGCGGCGGGAGAGGGACGGTACAGGTAGCCGCACCTTATCGCCGGTGCGCCCACTGCCGGGGTACCGGGGCCGTCAAGACCTTCACCTGCACGGTTTGCCGCGGCGCCGGTTATGTGCCCGTGATCCCCGGACCCCTCCAGGCCTGCCCGGAGTGCCGGGGCAGCGGGGACGACGCCGCCTCGGCCCTGGCCTGCATGACCTGCCGGGGGCGAGGCTGGGTGCCCCAGGAGAGTCATAGATAACCGATTACCCATCCTGCCCCTGGTTTCCAGGGGCAGTTCCATCAACAGTTACAGGAGCAACGCGCATGAGTGGTGAGCAGCGGAAAAGGGCCGCGGTGGCCGTGGTTAAGGTGGAGAGCCGGGATGACCAGGTGACGCCGGAAGCCGGCCCGGAATTCGTGGAAACGGCTTATGTCCAGGACCTCAGCAAACGGGCCCTGGCCTATTTGGCGGTGGGGTATCCGGTCCACTTCGCCGGTCCGGCCGGCACGGGCAAGACCACCCTGGCTTTTCATGTGGCGGCGCAGCGGGGCCGCCCGGTTGTCTTGATCCACGGCGACGATGAGTTCGCCGGCTCCGATCTGGTGGGGCGCCACTCCGGCTACCGCAAACAGAGACTCATCGACAACTACATCCATTCCGTCCTCAAGACGGAAGAGTCCATGAATGTCACCTGGATGGACAACCGCCTCACCATGGCGTGCAAGGACGGCTATACCCTCATCTATGATGAGTTTACCCGGTCCCGGCCCGAAGCCAACAACGCCCTCTTGAGCATCCTGGAAGAAAAGATCCTCAATCTGCCCAAGATGTCCCGGGGCGGCGACGGCTACCTGCAGGTCCACCCGGAATTTCGGGCCATCTTCACGTCCAATCCCGAGGAGTACGCCGGGGTCCACAAGACCCAGGACGCCCTCATGGACCGTCTCATCACCGTCAATCTGGGGCATTTCGACCGGGAAACGGAGGTGCAAATCGCCATGACTAAATCCGGTCTGTCTCGCCTCGATGCCGAGATCATCGTGGATGTGGTCCGGGAACTCCGGGGCTTTGGGGTCAACAACCACCGCCCCACCATCCGGGCCTGCATCGCCATTGCCAAGATCCTGGCGCACCAGGGGGCCCGGGCCCATAAAGACGACCCGGTCTTCCAGTGGGCCTGCCGGGACGTCCTCAATACCGACTCCGCCAAGGTGACCCGGGGTGGCCAATCTGTCATGGGTGAAAAAGTGGGAGAAGTGATTGACACGGTTCTGGATTCCCGCCGGCAAACCCCTCTGAGAGTGGGTGAGGTGCGCAGCCGCGCCAAGGAGTAACCGTATGGCCATTCCCAGGAGAGGTATACAGGACATTCGCACCCTGACGGGCAAAGTGCGCAGAGCCCTTCTCCCGCATGAGGCCTATCTCCGCATCAGTCACATTGAAATGGAAAAGGCCCGGAAGACCCTGGAGAGCGAGAAGGCCAGGCAATTGGTGGCGGATATCGCCGCCCGCCTCGTAGAAATTGAGGCGGAAAAAGAGGTCCTGCTGCAGGGCCTGCGGGATAGAGGCAGTGACCCCCCCCCGGTACGCTCCGGGCCGCCCAAGAAGATCGGCGGCTTTAAAGTTAGATATTAACGGAAAGGAAAGAGGATGCCGATGCTTGCGATAAGAAATTCGGACCAGATGAGGACCATGCGCCACGTCAAGAGCTACCGCGCCTGCCCCACCTCCACGGGCCTGCCCATGTGGGGCGCGGAAATGGGCCGCATGTACCAGGAAGAAGTGGCCCGGTGCAACCGGGAGTTGCGCCGCCGCTGGCTGGCCGCCGCCTGGCGGGACCGCGGTGGCTGCCGGTGAGGAGACCGGTTAACCCATGGAATATGCCCTGAAGGTCCTCAACCGGTACGGTCCAGCCGCCGGGAAGTCCAGCCGCCGGAAGCGTTTTGTGGATGAAGTGTCCTGCGCTTACTGCGGCGGCGGCGGGGCCGACCCCAAGTACAGCAGCGCCTCCGGGTGCCCCGTGTGTCGCGGCGCCGGGGACGTCCGGGTCACTCCCCCGGTGGTGAGCTGCCGGCAGTGTGCCGGGTCCGGCCGGGTGGGCGGCGATTTGATCTGCCTCACCTGCCGGGGGGTGGGGGTGGTGCCGGTGCCCGTTGAGGCCGATACCTGTTCGCGCTGCGGCGGAACCGGCGAAGAGGGGGTTTTTTATTGCAACGCCTGTAAAGGGCAAGGGATCGTCTGAGTCTTGAAAAGGAGAACACCATGAAAATTAACTGCCTTTCCTGTGGGCACAAAGTGGAACTGGACGATGTTTATGACGACTTTGAAGGGCAGGTCAAGTGTTTCGCCTGCACCGCCCTGCTGGAGATCAAGACCGAAGAGGGCAGGCTCAAAAGCGTCCGGTTCGTGAAGCTGGCGCCCCGCCCCGGGGTCTGGGGCGAAGGCGCCGCCATCTGAAACCCGGGGGCGGGACTTAGCCGGCCGGGACGGCAGCAGGCCGGGGGTGGACCTCAGGCGCCCGCCTCCCAATCCAAGACCATGCAGGTGAGATTATGACCCAGTCAGCGACAAGCGGCAGATACCTCTACGCGGTGGTGCCCGGCCCGGCAGCCCAGGTTTATGCCTTCAAGGGCCTTTTAGGGAAGCCGGTTTACACCATCACCAACGGCAAGGTGGCCGCGGTGGTGAGCGACGTTGCCAATGAGAAGATTCGCCCGGAGCGCCGCCACCTGGCCGCCCAGCAAGCGGTCCTCAAGGGCCTGATGCAAGCTGTCCCAGCTCTCCTGCCCATGTCCTTCGGCATCATCGCCGAGGGCCCCAAGGCGGTCCAGGAGATCCTGACCCGGAACCACGACACCCTGGCCAGGCAACTGCAGCGGGTGGCGGGCAAGGTGGAGATGGGCCTGCGGGTCTCCTTAGACGTCCCCAATATCTTCGAATATTTCGTCAACACCCATCCGGAGCTGCGCGCCGCCCGGGACCGCTTCCTGGGGGCCAATCGCCATCCCTCCCAGGATGACAAGATAGAACTGGGGCGGATGTTCGACCGCCTCCTCCAGGAGGACCGGGAAACCTACGCCGACCGGGTGGCGGAGATTCTGTCCCCCTGTTGTGCTGAGATCAAGCGGAACAAGTGCCGCCATGAAAGCGAAGTGATGAGCCTGGCCTGCCTGGTGGGCCGGGAGGCCGGGGACCAGGCGGCCTTTGAAGCAGGCGTCTTCGCCGCGGCCAAGCTCTTCGACAACAATTTTGCCTTTGACTACAACGGCCCCTGGGCCCCCCACAATTTCGTGGAGCTGAATCTTGAACTGTGACACCGGACCTTTGAAGGAGATGTGATGTTTCTCGTTGACGACATTTTGCTGTCCCCCATTCACGGCGTCGTCTGGTTGGGCCGGCAGATCCAGGACGCGGCCGAGAAGGAGCAGGCCGGGGAATCTGATAGGATCACCGCCCAGTTGAGCGAACTCTACATGAAGCTGGAAACCGGGCAGATCACCGAGGCGGAGTTTGACGCCCAGGAAAAGGCGCTCCTGGACCGGCTGGACCGGATTCAGGAAACCGCCGCTCCCATTGCCGCGGAGGAAAAACCGAAGCAAGCCGGGAAAAAAGCGCCCGGCGGCAAAAAGCCGTCAACCGGCCGGGCCCGCAGCCAACGGGGTAAGGTTCATGCGGGTGAGACCGTTAACCATTTCTGAGGCGGCCCGGGCCACCCTAGAGCGGCATTATTTCTCAGCCTACGACACTCACGAGGGCCACGGGCATGCTCACTTTCTTACAGGATACCAGGCTGCGGCTGCTGTTCTTCGGCGGCAAAGGGGGCGTGGGCAAGACCACCTGCGCCGCGGCCGCGGCCCTACGCCTGGCCCGCACCCGGCCCCCAGACACTTTTCTCCTGGTCTCCACTGATCCGGCCCACTCCCTGGCCGACAGCCTCGGCGATTTTCAACCCCCTGCCAACCTGACGGTCCTGGAATTTAGCGCCCAGGAAGGTCTCGAGGCCTTCAAGGCCAAGCACCGGGGGCAGCTCCGGGAGATCGCCGCCCGGGGCACTTTCCTGGACGACGAGGATATCAGCCGGTTCCTGGACCTCTCCCTGCCCGGTCTGGACGAGTTGATGGCCCTGCTGGAGATCTCCCGCTGGGCGGAGGCCGGGGATTACGCCACCATCATCGTGGATACCGCGCCCACGGGGCACACGCTGCGGCTGTTAATGATGCCGGAGTTGATCCGCCACTGGCTTAAAGCCCTGGACGCCTTACTGGCCAAGCACCGTTTCATGAAAGCCCGGTTCAGCCGGTCCTATCAGCCCGATGAACTGGACCGTTTCCTCCTTGACCTGTCCGCCTCGGTGCAGGGAATGGAAAGATTGCTCCGGGACCGGGAGCGCTGCCGCTTTGTGCCGGTGATGCTGGCGGAGGAAGTGGTGCTGCGGGAGACCCTGGACCTCTTGAGGCAGCTCCGGGAGATGCATATGCCGGTCAGGGAGATCCTGGTCAACCGGCTTTTTCCTGACAGCCCCTGTCCGGTGTGCGCCGAGGGGCGGCGACGGCAGCGGCGGATATGCCGATATTTATTCACCGCCGGGGACCTGGCCCGCTACTCCTTCTGGGAGGTTCCCCTCTACCCCGAGGAGGTGCGGGGGGAAGTTCTGGCGGCTTTCTGGGACGGGGTCCGGGAGCTGGAGGCGCCGGGGCCGGCGCTTACGGCGAGGCCGGGGGAGCAGCCGCCTGTGGTGGAGGGGGCGCCGGGGCTTCCTGCCCCCGACCTCACCATGATGATCTTCGCCGGCAAGGGGGGCGTGGGCAAGACCACCCTGGCCTGCGCCACCGCTCTGCGCCTGGCCCAGGACTTTCCGGGCCAGGAAATCTTTCTCTTCTCCACCGACCCGGCTCACTCTCTGGCCGACTGCCTGGAGGTGGCGGTCGGCCCCAAACCGGTGCGCCTGGCCCCGGGACTGACCGCCATGGAGATCGACGCCCCCGGGGAATTCGCCGCCTTAAAAAGACAGTACCAGCAAGAGCTGGAGAGACTGCTGGGAAGCATGTTGGAGCATCTGGACCTGCCCTTTGACCGCCCGGTGTTGGAGGGGATGCTGGACCTGGCGCCCCCGGGTTTGGACGAGATTATGGCCCTGACCCGGGCCATGGATTTGCTGGACCAGGGCCGTTATGACCTTTTTATCCTGGACTCGGCCCCCACCGGCCATCTCCTCCGCCTCCTGGAACTGCCGGAGATCATCGACCAGTGGCTCAAGACCTTTTTCGGCTTCCTCCTGAAGTACAAAATGAGCTTCAGTTTTCCGGATCTGTCCCAGCGCCTGGTGCGCCTCTCCAAGGGTCTGAAGCGCCTCCGTGACCTGTGGCGGGACCCCCGCCGGTCGGCGCTTTATGCCGTGGCCATCCTGACCGAGATGGCCTTCCAGGAGACCCGGGACCTGTTGGCCGCCTGCGACCACATGGGGCTAAAGGCGCCGGTGCTGTTCCTCAACCAGGCTACCCCACCGGCGGCGGATTGTCACCTGTGCGCCGCCCTGAACCGGCGGGAGTCGGCGATGAGGGCCAGATTCCGCCAGGCATTTCCTGACCAGCACCTAACCCTGATTTACCGCGGCGGCGACCCCCGGGGGGTGAACCGCCTGCGGGAGCTGGGGCAAACCTTGTACCGCCCCCCGGCCCGGGAGAAGCAAAAACATGCCGTTCTTGATCTGCCCGCAATGTCTATCTAAAGAGCCCCTGACGGCCGCGGTGTGCCGCGGGTGCGGCGCCGACCTGCGGCGCCTGCCGCCGGCTCCGGAGGCCCCCCTTGAAGCTGCGGTTGCCGCCTTCCCGGAGGTGGAACTGGTGGATCCCGGCCCGGGGGCCTGGACCCCGGCCGCCGCCCCCGGCGCCTGGGAACAGGATTGCTTGAAACCCATCCCCGACGAGCGAGAGCGGTGCTCCCTGTGCGAGGCCCTTGACCGCATCCTCCATAAGGGGGCGGTGATCCATGGGGAAGTGATGATTTCCGTGGCCGGTATCGACCTGGTCTACCTGGGCCTCCAGGTCGTCCTGGCCTCTGTGGATACCGCCCGGGGATTCAAGCTACCAGGGGTGGGGCAGTTGGGTCCGAATCTTTTTGATAAGGGAGCAAGCAGATGAAACCGCCGGAACCGGTGCAGGTGGAATCCCAGGCCATCGGCGATTTTGCCAAAGTAATGCAAAGCGGCGGGCCGGTGCCGGCGCGGTCCCCCGGCGGCCAGCCCCCCCAGATCAACCTGGACCCGGACAAGGTCAAGAATGGCCTGGGACAACTGGTCCTGACCGTGGTAAAACTGCTGCACGAACTGCTGGAGCGCCAGGGCATCCGGCGCATCGAGGCCGGGTCCCTCACGGACGACCAGATCGAGCGCATGGGATTAACCTTGATGAAACAGGCTCAAGAGATCGACCGACTCCGGCAGGAGTTCGGCCTGGAAGAAGAGGACCTCAATCTTGACCTTGGCCCCCTGGGCCAACTGCTGTAAGGAGGAACTGCACATGGCCAGACAACAAGGCATCCAGAGTTCCATTCAGAGCACCAACCTGGCGGATCTGCTGGAACGCATCCTGGACAAGGGGGTCGTCATCGCCGGCGACATTAAGATCTGCGTGGCGGACGTAGAACTCCTGACCATCCAGATCCGGCTGGTGATCTGCTCGGTGGACAAAGCCATAGAAATGGGCATGGACTGGTGGAGGACCAACCCGGCCTTTAGTCCCCAGGCGCAGCCGGACCACCTGGCGGCCTCCCTTAACAAGATCGACGAAAGGTTGGGCCGGCTGGAATCCGCCGTGGCCGCCTCTTGAGTTCCCCCAACTCCGCCAGGCATGATTCGGCCCTGGAGGCCTGAAGATATGGCTTTTTCTGAGGACATTACCATCTATAGCCAGGCCAGGCTGAGGTGAATAGAGTTCGTCGCGCCGGACGTTGAGCGAAACCATCGGTCCGCCGAACTGAGATCAGCTTGGTCATCGTCTACCGGTCCCATAAAGCTCTTCACTCCCCGCATGCCGGCTTGGTTCCGGGCCGGATGTCGTTCTGCATCTTACGCCTGAGAGTCTTTACGCAAAGGTAAACTGGTCTTCGGTGCATACCTTGATACAGGCGTCCACCACCTCAGGGTCATAGAGGACGCCCCGGTTCCGGGAAATCTCCTCCAGGGCCCGGTCGAGGCCCAACGGGGGCCGGTAAGGCCGGTGGGAACTCATGGCTTCCACCACGTCGGCCACCGCCAGGATGCGGGCCTCCAGGGTAATATCGGGGCCGGTCAGTCCCTGGGGGTAGCCCGAACCGTCCAGCCGCTCGTGGTGCTGCAGGATAACCTCGGCCACCGGCCAGGGGAACCGGATTTCTTTGACAATCTCGTAACCGGCCTGGGCATGGGATTTGATGATAGCAAATTCCGTGTCGCTTAATTTCCCCGGTTTGCTGAGAATCTCGGCCGGGATGCTGATCTTGCCCATGTCATGGAGCAATCCCATCACCCGGAGGCCGGCCACCCGGTCGGCGGGGAGCCCCAGTTCCCGGGCCACGGCGCAGGCCAGTTGGGTGACCCGGCGCTGATGCTCGGCGGTGTAAGGGTCCCGCGCTTCGGTGACCGTAGCCAGGGCCTCAATGGTGCCGTCCTGGACTTCCGTTGTCCTGGCCAGGCTTTCCTTTAACGCCTCATCGGCCCGTTGGCGCTCGGTGATGTCCTCAAAAATGGTTATCCCACCGGAAATTACGCCCTCTGAAGAGAAAATCGGCTGGTAAATCGCCCTTACCGGGGTTGACTTGCCGCCGGTAACCGACAGGTAGTCGCCCTCGTAATACCCCACCTGGCCTCTCAGAGAAGCCACCACCGCCTCCCGCATCTTTTCATCGCGCAACTGCCGGATCATATTGAAGCCGATGAACTTCTCCTTGGGGGCGCCGATGATCTCCGCAAACTTCTCATTGCACTCAGTAACGGTGCTCGCCTGGTCATAGTGCATGATCCCGATGGGGGCCTTTTCAAAGACCAGCCGGAACCTCTTGTCGCTCTCCCGCAGGGATTTCTCCGCCGCCTTGCGCTCGCTGATATCCCGGGCGATGGACAGCACCGCGGGCCGGCCCTGGAAGTCCATCAGGCGGCTGCTGCACTCGGTGGGGATAATCCGCCCGTCCCGGGTGACGAGCTCCGTCTCAAACACGAGGTGGCCTGCGGCCCGGAGTCGTTCCAGGAGCTCCGGCCGCCGGGCGACATATTCCGGGGCGGTCACGTCGCTGACGGTCAGGTGCAGCAATTCGTTCCGGGTGTAGCCCAAGCGGCGGCAGGCCTCCTCATTCACCTCCAGCACTCGCCCTTCCAGGTCGTTGATGGAGATGGCATCCCCGGCGGTTTGGAACAGGGTCCGGTAACAGTATTCGGCGTCCCGCAATGCTTGGGTGCGTTCCAGGACTGCCTCTTCCAGGTGGTCCCGCTCCCGGCGCAGCGCCTGCTCCGCGGCCCGGAGCCGCAGCATACCCTTGAGCTTGGCGGCCAGTTCGATATTGTCGATGGGCTTGGCGATGAAGTCGTCGGCCCCGGCTTCCAGCCCCTGGGCCTTCAGCGCGGCGGTGGCCCCATGCGCGGTCACCAGGATGACATGGATAGGCGCGGTCCGGGGATCGGCTTTGAGCCGGCGGCACATCTCGATGCCGTTCATGCCCGGCATCTGCACGTCGATGAGGGCGCCGTCGACGGTCTCGGACGCGGCCAACTTTAGGCCGGCCTCGGCGCCCGGCGCGGCCAGCAGCTTGATGTCCGGCAGATAGGCCGCCAGCAACTGCTCCAGGACAAAGAGGTTATTGGGCCGGTCGTCCACCGCCAGGAGTACCGCAACGGTCATGGTCCCTGCTCCTCTCAAGTATTATTGGCATGCCGGCGGAGGCCGTTTTGGTTCTCCGGGTTAACGTCCCATGAGCCCTGCAGGCTTACAACGAAACCTGAAAATGTAGCACCGCCGCCCCCGGCGGTGTTCTGATAAATTACCTATCGGGTTTTTACCTATCCGACTGAAATTCTGTTCCGAAAAGTTCCTCAGCACAGGTTGAAAACCTGTGCCACCATATCTTTTCATGCTTTACGGGTGGGCCGAAAGC
>PEWM01000267.1:1320-7504 GCA_002779455.1 Deltaproteobacteria bacterium CG07_land_8_20_14_0_80_60_11 | reverse complement strand
GCCAGGCGCTGGCGCTCGCCGCCCGAGAGGCGCACCCCCTGTTCCCCGATGAGGGTGTCCAGGCCCTGGGGCATCGCCATGACAAACTCATAGGCGTGGGCGTCCTTGAGGGCATTGACGATTTCGGCCTCAGTGGCGGTGAGGTTGCCGTAGGCCACGTTGTGGCGCACGGTGTCATTGAACAGGATGGTCTGCTGGGTGACCACGCCGATCTGGCCCCGAAGCGAGGCCAGGGTGACGTGTCTGATATCGTGGCCGTCGATCAGGATGGCGCCGCCGGTGGCCTCGTAGAAGCGGGGCAGGAGATTTAAGAGGGTGGATTTGCCGGCCCCGGAGGGGCCCACCAACGCCACCACTTCGCCCCGGCGCACGGTGAAGTTGATGTCGTAGAGAACGTTTTCCCGGCCGTCGTAGGCGAAGCTGACCCCTGCATAGCCGATCTCTTGGGCCAGGGGAGTCAGGGTCGCGGCCCCGGGGGCGTCTTGGATCTCCGGCTCCCGGTCCATGAGGCCAAAGACCCGCACCGCCGCGGCCAGGCCTTCCTGGACGATGTTTTGCACCGAACTCAGGCTCTTGATGGGCTGGTAGAGCATGAGGAGGGCGGCCAGAAAGGAGAAGAAGGTGCCGGGGGTGGAGGCCCCCCGGATGACGGCGTAACCGCCGTACAAAATGATGCCGGCCATCCCCAGGGAGCCTAAAAACTCCATCACCGGCGGGGACAGTTCCCGGGTGGCGTTCAGTTTCATGCGGATGTTAAAATAGTCCCAGTTGGCCCGGGAAAAGCGCCGTTCCTCGTAATTTTCCCGGGCGAACGCCTTGACGATGCGCTGGCCGATGAGGGACTCCTGGAGGACGGTGTAAAGATAGGCGTTGGCCACCTGGGTGGCGTGCGAGATGCGGCGCATGCGTCTGCCCAGGCGGACGATGATGAGGACCGCCAGGGGGAAGACCACCATGGCCATGATGGCCAGGCGCCACTGTTGGTAAAAGATCACCGCGCTGAGGCCGATGACGGTGAAGGTGTCTTTGAAGAAGCTGGTCACCACCCGGGTCACCGCGTCCTGGAGCAGGTTGACGTCGTAAGTGAGGCGGCTCATGAGCACCCCGGTGGCCTCGCCGTCGAAGAAGGACAGGGGCTGGCGCTGGATAGAGGCGAAGAGCTCATCCCGGAGGCGGGTGACGGTGGCGTTGCCGATGTAGCTCATCTGGTAGTTGTGGGTGTAGGACAAAAACCCCTTGACCAGGTAGAGGACCACCACCGACAGGGACAGCAAATAGAGCATGTTTTCTTGTTTGGCGAAAAAGATGTCGTCCAGGACGGGCTTGACCATGTAGGCCAACAGGGCGGTGAGCCCCGAGACCCCCAGCATGGCCACGACCGCCGCGGTCATGCGCCACTTGTGGGGCTTGAGGTAGGTGAACAGGCGGAAGTAAAGCCGCAAGTCAGATAAGTTTATCATAGGGCGTGTGGGGCTAAAGCTGGCATTTCCCCATATATACTTTATCGGCGGGGACTTTTCCAATAAAATCCCGGCCGGGGGGCTCAGGCGCCGCCAGGCCGTTGCTTTTGGCCGCACCCGCACCAGGGTGGACCCGCAGGCCCGCCCCGACAAACGCCCTGAGAAAATCTGTCATCCCGAATTCAGCCAATGCCTCAGGTCAGGGTGATGACCTTGTCGGCCAGTTGTATGGAGGTGACGATGTCCAGCATGTTGGTGGTTTCCCCCACCTGCTTGGCCGAAAGGAGCTGAAAATGATTGAGGCAGGTGCCGCACACCAGGAGCCTGACCCCGGATTGCTCCAGGTTCCGGAGACCGGCCAAAACTTCGGAGCCGGCCACGGCCAGCTTCACCCCGGCATTCAGCAGGACCACGCACCACAACTCCGGCCCCATTTCCTTGAGGGTGGCGATGAAATTGGCCATGAGCCTGGTCCCGAGGAGTTCATCGCCCCGCCCCAACCGGTCGGCGCCTATGAGGACGAGAATTTTGCGCCGGGCCTCCGCCGGTTTCTCGACGAATACCTCACAGGGGCCGGCCTCCGCCCGGGAGCCGGTGATCGCGCAGTTGTCTCCCCGGCCTTCCTCGCTGACCTGAAAACCGGCGCGCTGGAGAAACCGGCTGACGTTTTCCTGGGCCGCGGGGTTGTCCACCAGCACGGTGAGCTGCCGCACGTCGCCCCGGTCGATGAGTTCCTTGGTCTTGATCACCGGGTTGGGACAGGCCAACCCTCGACAGTCCAGTGTTTTTTCCGCCATGGTCTCACGCTCTCCTGTTCCGAAATTATTATTTTCCCCGCCCGGCGAAGTGAACCGGCCAGCGGCGCTGGCGGCCCGGACGCTTAAATCGGCAGGGTTATTTTGAGATCTAAAGCGGAGCTTTAGATCTCAACCGTCTGGTGCAGGGACGGGATCAGCACATCCGGGAAACCCAAATCGCGGCGCAGCCGGTCGGCGAGTTCGGCGGCCGCGTCGGGATCGCCATGCACGACAAAGGTCCGCGCCGGGGGCGGCTTGAAAGCCTGGGCCCAACCCAAGAGCCCCGGCTGATCGGCATGATTGCTAAAGCCATTCAGGGTCACCACCTCAGCTTCCAGGGAGTATTCCTTCCCAAAGATCCTGACCACCGGAGTCCGCTCCACCAGGCGGCGGCCCAGGGTGTTGGGGGCCTGCCAGCCGACAATCAGGACCGTATTGCGGGGATCCTCAATATTGTTTTTTAAATGGTGTTGGACGCGCCCGGCCTCGGCCATGCCTGAGGCGCTGATGATCACGCAGGGGCCTCTCAGGCTGTGGAGCTTCTTGGACTGCTCCACGTCCCGGATGTACCGCAATCGCCCAAAGTTAAAAATATCGCCTTCGGGGTCTTCACGCCGCAGATAGTCCCGGGTTTCATCGTCGAAATAATCCGTATGCCGGCGAAAAATATCGGTGACATTGACCGCCAGAGGACTGTCCACATAAATGGGGATATCCGGCAACTCGCCTTGGTGGTAGAGCTTGTTCAAGAGGTATACCAGAAGCTGGGTGCGCTCCACGGCAAAGGCCGGAATGATTACCTTGCCGCCGCGTTTGCTGGTGCGTCTGATCGTCTCTTTGAGGGCCCCCGCCGACTCCTCTATGGGCGGGTGGGTCCGGCTGCCATAGGTGCTTTCGATGAGCAGGATGTCGGCCGCCGCAAGATTGGCGGGGTCGCACAACAGGGGCACGTGAGGCCGGCCCAGGTCACCGGTAAAGACCAGGCGCCGGGCAGGCTCGCCTTTCTTAGACGGGAAATCGAGGGCCACGATGGCTGAGCCCAGCATATGCCCGGCATCGTAAAGAGTACACGTGACGCCGGGAAACAGCGGGTATGGCCGCTCATATTCGATCCCCTCAAAATACCGGAGGGCTTCAGTTGCGTCTTTCTGGGTGTAAATCGGCTCGACCGGCGGCTCGCCATACTTCCGCCGCTGCCGGTTGACATACTCCACGTCCTCCTCTTGGATATGGCCGCTATCGAGGAGCATGGCGCCGCAGAGGTCAGCCGTAGGCGTGGTGCAGATAATCTTGCCCCGGAAACCTTGCTTCACCAAGTTAGGGAGATTGGCCGAGTGATCAATGTGGGCGTGAGACAGCACCACGGCATCAACGCCGGCGGCATCAAAGAGAAAATTCCGGTTCCGCCGGCGGGCCTCCTCGCGTTTACCCTGATACAGGCCGCAATCGAGGAGGAGACTCTTGCCGTCCACGCGGATCAAATGCTGAGAACCGGTTACGGTCTGGGCGGCGCCGTGAAAACTGATCTGCATCAAGTTACCTCAAGCCGTATAACTTTATGACGATCAGCGGCGGCGCGGTCCTGATGGGCATAGCTGATAAAAACATCATGGGCCACGGGTATTTCCTTCCGGAGGTTTACAAAGGCGCCCCTGAGGGAATATGATAGTCCAATATTTTTAAAAAACAAATTGGTTTGTTTGAGTTTTGGCCGCATCGACCTTCGGTTGGCCGCATACCCCAAGGTTTACCGCCTGGCCTCTCCAGGCCAGGGCGGCGGCGGACCGAATCAACCTCCCTCCCATCTCCCCTCCTCACCCGGCAATCGTCACCCGGGGCCTGGTCCATAAATAAGCCTGATCTCTGCCCACCGACAACCGAACCTTTTAATTTTTCACCATTTTTGATACGCTTGGCTGTATGGTACCCCTGGTCAGCGTCATCATCCCCACCTACAACCGGGCCGGCCTGGTGCGGCAAGCGGTGGCCTCGGTTAAGGCCCAAACCTACCGGGACTTCGAGATCGTGGTGGTGGATGACGGCGGGACCGACGGCGCCTTCGAGGTTTTGTCCGCCTGGCGGGAAATCCGGGTGCTGCGTCATGCCAGCCGGCGGGGGGTGAGCGCCGCCCGTAATACCGGCATCAATGCGGCCCGGGGGGAGTGGCTGGCCTTTCTGGATTCGGACGACCTGTGGCTCCCGGACAAGCTGGCCCGGCAAATTTTTTGGTTAGAGGGCCAGCCGGAGTTGCTCATCTGTCAGACGGAGGAGACCTGGGTGCGCCGGGGGGTCAGGGTGAATAAGCCTTCGAGTCACCGCAAAATTGGAGGCCGGATCTTTCTGCCATCGCTCGCGCGCTGTATGATCAGCCCCTCGGCGGTGATGCTTAACCGGCGCCTGTTCTCGGACCACGGCGCCTTCGATGAGACTCTCCCCGCCGCGGAAGACTACGACCTCTGGCTGCGCCTCACCTGGCGCTACGAGGTGGGCCTGGTGGACGAGTCTCTGGTCATTAAACGGGGCGGCCACCCGGACCAGCTCTCCCGCCAGTGGGGCCTCGACCGGTTCCGCATCCGGGCCCTGGTCAAACTGCTGGAGGAGCCGGACTTGCCCAGACCCTATGCCCGGGCGGCCCGCCAGACGCTGGCCGTCAAATGCGCCATCTACGCCCAGGGCTGCGACAAGCGGGGCCGGCAGAAAGAAGCCGCGTGGTATCAAAACTTGAGCCGCCGGGCGGCCGGATTGGCGCCGGGCCCGAACACCTGGCCCGAGGCTTACGCCGCTTGCCGGTGACCGGATGAAAACCTTCGGTGATCCCAACAGGAGGAGCGCAACTTGATAACCTGTTATAGTAAAAAAGCTCATTTTGACACCTGGTTTACCAACGGTAAGCACGAAGGCCATTGCGACGCGCCGTTGGAAAAAGGCGGCGGCGATTCCAGCTTCGGCCCCCGTGAACTTTTGGAAGCCGCTTTGGCCGGCTGTATCAATATCTGGGTCAGGGTGTATGCCGCCGGTCATGACATTCCCCTGGCCGGCATTATGACCGAGGTGATCCTGGTCCAGGAAACCCCCGGAGAGGCGGTTTTTCGCTATACTGTGGAGCTGAAGGGTCCTCTGACTGAGGATCAACGCCGGGAGTTACTTGAGGCCGTCCAATCATGTCCTGTCCATCAAACCCTGGCCGGGAAAATCTCGTTTGCCTGCTTGTCAGCATAAACAAACTATAACCGCAGGGCCTAAGGAGGTAATCATGGACATTTACGAAGCCATTCACCAACGCCGCAGTCACCGGATGTACAAACCCGAGATGCCGCCCCAAGAAGCCTTGGAGCGGGTGATCGACGCCGCCCTTTGGGCCCCCTCCGGGACCAACGCCCAGCCTTGGGAGATCACCGTTATGGCCGGCAAGGTCCGGGACGAATTCGTGGAGCTGGCCAGCCAGGCCATTAAGTATCTCCTCCCCGATTTACAGAAAGCGGGCATCCCGGAAAAAGGCCAGGAGTTCGTGATGAAGTTTTTCAAAAACCTGGGGGGCGCCCCGGTGGTCATCGCAGTGACCATCGCCAAGAATCCCGACCCCGGCATGCAAATGGCCAACATTCAGAGCGGCGCCGCCCTGTTCCAGAATCTGCTCCTGGCGGCCCACGCCGAAGGCCTGGGCACCTGCTGGATGACCGGCGCCAATTACCTGGAAAAAGAAATTTTGAAGTTACTGGGGAAAGAGGACCGGCAACTCCTGGCCATCACCCCCATCGGCTACTCCGCCAAAGAACCGCCGGCGCCGCCCCGGAAAGGGCGCGAAGTCCGCTGGCTGGGGTTTTAGGAGCAGGGGCCAGGGGTTAGGGGTCAGATGGGAAAAGGTGCGCACTGCGCACCATTTTTCAGACTCATGAGCCACTATCCGGCTCGTAAAGCGTGAGAAAT
>PEWM01000267.1:0-1286 GCA_002779455.1 Deltaproteobacteria bacterium CG07_land_8_20_14_0_80_60_11 | reverse complement strand
TTTCCAGAATTTCACCGCATCGGAGAGTCAACTTCGTGAAACCAGTACCGGAACAGATGGCTATCATCAGGCAGGGGTGCCAGGAGATTATTCGGGAAGAGGAACTGGAAGCCCGCCTGGAGAGGGCCCGGGCCACGGGGAAACCCCTTAGGGTCAAGGCCGGGTTCGACCCCACCGCCCCGGATTTGCACCTGGGCCACACCGTGCTCATTCAAAAGCTCAAGAACTTTCAGGACCTGGGGCACCAGGTGATTTTTCTCATCGGCGACTTCACCGGCCTGATCGGCGACCCCTCGGGCAAGAGCGAGACCCGGCCGCCCCTGACGGAGGAGCAGGTTAAGGCCAACGCCGCCACTTACGAGCGCCAGATCTTCAAGGTGCTGGACCCGGAAAAAACCCTCGTCGACTTCAACAGCCGCTGGATGAAGCCCATGCGCGCCCAGGACCTCATCCGCCTGGCGGCCCGGCACACGGTGGCCCGGATGCTGGAGCGGGAGGATTTTCATAAGCGCTACACCTCCCAGACCCCCATCAGCATCCATGAATTCCTCTACCCCCTGATCCAGGGCTATGATTCCGTGGCGCTCATGGCCGACGTGGAGTTGGGGGGCACCGACCAGACCTTCAACCTCCTGGTGGGGCGCGATCTGCAGCGGGAGTACGGACAACAGCCCCAGGTGGTGATCACCCTGCCCCTGTTGGAGGGCCTGGACGGGGTGCAGAAGATGAGCAAGTCCCTGGGCAACTACGTGGGGATCGACGAGCCGGCCAAAGAAATGTTCGGCAAGCTCATGTCCATTTCCGATGACTTAATGATGCGCTATCATACCTTGTTAACCGACATTACCCCCGAGGCGTTGGCCGGGCTAAAAAATGACCTGGCCTCGGGCGCCAAACACCCCCGCCAGGTGAAAGAAGATCTGGCCAAAGCCATCGTGGCCCGCTACCACAGCCGGGCCGCGGCGGAACATGAAGCGCGGGAGTTTATCCGGGTTCATCGAGAGAAAGAAAAGCCAAAAGATATTGATGAAGTCACCATCAATAAAAACTCCATCCCGCTAATCAAGTTCACACAAGATGTCGAGGAGGCAGGTAACGCCTTTGCAATCGATTTGCCCTATTTATTGGTGGCAACTGGAACAGCTGCCACCAATTCGGAGGCTCGCCGCTTAATTACTCAGGGCGCGGTTCAAGTAGATGAAGAAAAAATTACGGAAATAAAGAAAATTAATTTCTCACTGGGAATATCTCGCGACTTGAAGGTGGGGAAAAGGCAATTCAAGCGG
>PEWM01000222.1:2857-6102 GCA_002779455.1 Deltaproteobacteria bacterium CG07_land_8_20_14_0_80_60_11 | reverse complement strand
CGCCGGGGCTTTGTCCTTGACACAAGCCTGATTTTTAGGTAGTTTTAATACGTTGTAACCCAGGGCGAGGCGCCGGCGGTCAGGTTGCCCCGGATATATCGTTTCCGTCCGAGAGGGTTGCATGGGGCGAGGCTGATGAAAGAGGGCTTGTTTTATCGGGCCGGCCATCAAACGATGGCTTTCATCGATTACATGGGGGACTTGTTCCTCTTTTGGGTGGATTCCTGCCGCAGCCTGCTCCACCCGCCCTGGTTCGTCCGGGAGGTTATCGCCCAGATGTACCACCTGGGGGTAAAATCCTTCACCCTGGTGGTGGTGGCCTGCTTCGCGGTGGGGCTGGTCCTGGCCATGCAGGGCATCAAGGTGCTGAGCTGGTTCGGGGCCGCCAATTACATCGCCACCAGCGTGGCCATGTCTTTTGTCCGGGAACTGGGGCCGCTGCTGGCCGGCATCATGGTGGCGGCCCGGGGCGGCGCCGGCATGGGCGCCGAGCTGGGTTCCATGCGGGTCACCCACCAACTCGACGCCCTCACCGTCTCCGCCGTCAACCCCATGAAATACCTGGTGGTCACCCGGATTCTGGCCTGTATGCTGGTTTTGCCGCTGCTGACCGTGGCCGCCAACCTCGTCGGCATCTTAGGCGGCATGGTCATCGGGGTGACTCAGGTGGGTATGACCCCCACCTATTACTACACCCTGACCGTCAAGTATCTGACGCTAAAGGATGTCCTGCCGGGCATCGGCAAGACTTCCATTTTTGGGCTCATTGTGGGCACCGTGGGGTGCTATCACGGCTATAACACCGAACATGGCACGTTCGGGGTGGGCCAGGCCACCAAAACTGCGGTGGTCAGGTCCATCCTGCTGATCCTAATTGCCGATGTCTTTCTCACCAAACTCACCTTACTCCTCTGGCCTTAGGGTGGAAGAAGAGTCCGCCCGGGTCATCCCGGAGCCTGGTTCCCCCCTGATTTCCTTCCGGGGGATACACAAATCCTTTGGGGAAAATGGGGAAAATAAGGTGCTTATCGGGATAGACCTGGAGGTCTACCAGGGGGAGACCATGGTGATCCTGGGCCGCAGCGGTTCCGGCAAGACCGTGTTGACCAGCATGCTGGTGGGATTGAACACCCCGGATGCGGGCGTTATCACGGTGGAAGGGGTAGAAATTACGGAGTTTGTCACGGATACCGATTGGCGGAACCTGAGGCTGAGGACCGGCTACCTCTTCCAGGGGTCGGCCCTGTATGATTCCATGACGGTGGGGGAAAACGTGGCCTTCCCCATGGTGCAGCATACCGATTGGAGTGAACCGGAGATCGAGCGCCGGGTGGCGGAGAAACTGGGGCAGGTGGGGCTGGCGGGGGTGGAGCCCCTGGACCCCACCGCCCTGTCCGGCGGCATGCAGCGCCGGGCCGCCCTGGCCCGCAGCCTGGCCCTGGACCCCCAGATCATCATCTATGACGAACCCACCGCCGGCCTGGACCCGGTCACCGGCGATGAGATCAGCCGGCTGATCCGCCGCCTCCAGGAGGTCCAGGAGGTCCTGAAGGTCACCTCCATCGTGGTCACCCATGACCTGCGCCTGACGCAACTGGTGGCGGACCGGCTGGTCCTTCTCCACGAGGGTCAGTGGGTCTTTCAGGGGACCTACGAGGAATTCCTGCGCTCCTCCCATCCCGAGGTCCGGCGCTTTCTCCACCGGGAGCCCCAGGGGGAAACGACCCCATGATCGCCCGCAAATATGAAACCATCGTCGGCTTTTTTGTCGTAGCCTCGCTGGCGGCCCTCCTCGCCATGGTCGTGATCGTGGCCCAGCAGGAAGGGCTCTTTCAGGAATACGTCACCTACCGGACCATTTTCAAGAATGTCAGCGGCCTCAAGGGCGGCTCCGAGGTCCACCTGGCCGGGGTCACGGTCGGCAATGTCTATACCACCGCCATCAATGCCGAAGGCAACATCGTGGTTACCTTCCGGGTGTTGAAAAAGAACAGCGACCGGATTCGCGAGGATACCCGCTCCACCATCGGTTTTATGGGGTTGCTGGGCGACAAGAGCCTGGACCTGACCTCCGGTTCCCTCAGTAAACCGGCGATTCCCCCGGAGGGCCTGGTGGCGGCGGTGGAGCCCCTGGATATCACCCAACTCCTGGCCCGGGCGGCCCCCACCCTGGAGGATCTGCAAAAAATCATCAACAACCTGGTGTCCCTCACCGATGCCATGGCGGAGCCGGGAAGTGATTCCCGCAAGATCCTCTCCGAACTCAGGGACATCTTCTCCAAGGTCAACGCCGGCAAGGGGAGCCTGGGAAAGCTGGTGAACGATCCCGCCCTCTACCGGGATGCCGCCGATACCGTGGCCCAGGTGCGGAAATTCGCCGGCGACCTGGAGAAAGGCAAGGGCCTGTTCGGTACGCTGTTGCATGACCCCGCCTTCAGAGACCAGGCCGTCAAGACCATGGCGGAGCTGCAGGGCACTTTTGCCAACCTCAACAAAACCACGGCGGACCTGAAGGAAGCGGCGGTGCGGCTGCCGGACATGGCCAAACAACTGGAGAGTTTCCTGGTGAACCTGGATAAGGCCGGCAAGGGCCTGCCGGGTTTGGTCACCGAGGGCCAGACCCTGTTCGGGGACGCCGGCCAGGCGGCCAAGGCGGCCAAGCAATTATGGCCGCTGCGCAACTACGTGCCCCAACCCCAGGAGCGCACCATCCGGCTGGATGCGGCGCCGGGAAAGGATTAGACGTGACTGACCGGTGGCGTTGGCTGTGGGTTCTAATTTTCCTGCTGGGCTGCGGCGGGCCTGCCAAGACCGGCGTGGACCTCAAACAGGAAGCCATCGCGCTCAATGACGCGGGGTATCAGTATTACCGCCAGAGCCGCTTTAACCTGGCCCAGGAGAAGTTCGAAAAGGCCCTGGACTACAACCGGCTCATCGACCGCCGATCCGGCATCGCCGCCAACCTCAACAACTTAGGGGTCATCGCCCAGGCCCAGGGGAACCTGGAGGCGGCCGGGCGCCGCTTTAAGGAAGCCCTGGCCGTGAACCGGGAACTGCACGACCCCGCCGCCCTCTGCGAGACCCTGAACAACCTGGGCCTGGCTTATCAGGGCCAGGGCCGCCTCCGGGAGGCCAACGCCGCCTATCTGGAGGCTGACGATTATGCCCGGCAACTGCCCCCCGGGCCGCTCCTGGCCCTGACCCTGACCCACCTGGGGCATGTGGCCCGGGCTCATAAGGACTAT
>PEWM01000222.1:0-2814 GCA_002779455.1 Deltaproteobacteria bacterium CG07_land_8_20_14_0_80_60_11 | reverse complement strand
CGGCCGCCAATGACCGGCGGGGCCGGGCCCTGCGCCAGGAGCGCCTGGGGCGCACCTTCCTGGACCTGAAGGACTATGACCGGGCCGCGGGGTATCTCAAGGAGGCCCTGAGCGAATTTCGCCGCCTCCAGGATACCGACGGCATTGCCGCCACTCTCAAGGACCTGACCCGCCTGGCCCTGGCCCGGGGCGACCAGGAGGCGGCGCGGCTCAACGGCAACCTCCTCCTGGGCCTTTACCAGGCCCGCGGCCAGGAGCAGGAAGCCCGGGAACTGAAGGCGCTGCTGGATAAGCCTTCTAAAAAATAGAATCTCAGAGAAAAACCGACATGTTGCCGGAACGATTAGAGCTTTTAGAAAAAATCCAGTCCAGGGCCGCCACTCTTGCCAAGAAAATCCACGAGGCCGCGGCCGCGGCTACCAATGAATGGGAGTTTCGCCGCAAGTTCGCCAATCTTATAGAAGAACTCGCCAAAGAACTTGAAATTCAGTTACAAGTCAAAGAAGAACATATCCTGGCAACCGGCAGGGTGGATGCTGCTTATAATCGCATTCTTATTGAATATAAAAACCCAGGCACTTTGAGCTCTTTTGGGGGAAATCGTAAAAATCAAGAGGCAATGCAGCAATTAAAGGCGTATATAACCGCCTTGGCTGAAGCCGAGCATCTGCAATTGCCCCGCCTGTTTGGGGTGGTGGTGGATGGCAGGTTCTATATTTTCTTGCGTTACGCTAATCAACGCTGGCAAACAGAAGACCCAGTTCCGGTAAATCAGCATACCACCGCAAGATTCTTGAAGGTGCTTTTCTCTCTGGTTTCGGGAAAAGCCCTGACACCTCAGAATCTGGCCGATGATTTTGGCTCACAGAACGACACTGCCCCTCAATTCGCCCAAGCTCTCTATACCGCATTATTTAACGCTTCTTCTCCATTAGTTAATACTTTGTTTAAGCAGTGGACTACCTTTTTCGGAGAAGTTACCGGATATGAAGAAGGCTCAGCCCGGCTGCGGGACAAACCCGAACTCAAGAAATTCGCCCAGCAGATGGGTATTGAACCGGGAACGGCTGACCCACCCCGTCTCTTTTTTGCAGTCCACACCTACTATGCCCTGCTTATAAAATTCATCGCCTGGTTGGCCCTTTCCCGATTTGTCTCTCCCTTCGGCGGTGCGAACTTATTAACCTTAAGTGGTCTGGAATCAGAACAACTCCGAGGCCGGTTGCGGGAAATGGAACGCGGCGGCATATTCAAAACCCTACGTATCCGCAATTTCCTGGAGGCGGATTTCTTCGGCTGGTATCTCTTAACCTGGTCCCCGGAGATCGAAAGCGCCATCCGCAGATTGGTGGGCGTCCTGGCGGATTATGACCCCGGCACGTTAGAGGTAAGCCCGGAGCAGACTCGCGACCTGTTGAAAAAGCTTTACCACACGCTCATGCCCCGGGAACTGCGCCATGACCTGGGCGAATATTATACCCCTGATTGGCTGGCGGAGCGGGTGTTGAATATGCTGGAAGGCGGTCATTTTGCTGGCAAGCCAGGGAAAAAGCTATTGGACCCGGCTTGTGGTTCCGGCACATTTTTGGTTTTGGCCATCCAGCGCATTAAAGAATATTGCCGTGGCCAGGGGTACCACGAGCGGGATACCTTGGAAGTGATTCTGAAAAACGTGGTGGGCATTGATTTGAATCCTTTGGCCGTGATCGCGGCCCGGACTAACTATCTCTTAGCCTTGGGCGATTTATTGGCCCATAACCAGCGCGAAATCGATCTGCCGGTTTATCTGGCGGATTCCATTGTCATGCCATCGGAAGGGGATGGTCTTTTTGGACACGATAAATATCCAATAAAAACCACAGTGGGAACCTTTCTGGTGCCGAGCGTTTTGAAAACCAGGGATCAGATTGAAATACTCGCCAACCTTTTGGAGGAATGTATTGAGGCTGAGGTATCTATCAATTCTTTCACCAAGAGATTGCAAAATAATCTCGCCTTGCCCGAATATCAATGGCAGACTGCAAAACCTCTGCTTGAAAAGCTTTTTCAGCAGTTTGAAGCCCTCCATGTCAAGGGCGAAAACGGCATCTGGTCCCGTATCCTGAAAAATTCGTTTATGCCGTTGTTTCTCAAAGACTTCGATTATATTGTGGGCAATCCGCCCTGGGTTAACTGGGAAAGCCTGCCGGAGGATTACCGCCAGGACAGCAAGAAACTTTGGCAGAAGCACGGCCTGTTTCCCCACGGCGGCATGGATACCATCTTAGGAAAGGGCAAAAAAGACATTTCCATGCTCATGACCTATGTGGCTATGGATTCCTATCTCAAGGATGGCGGGCGTCTGGCTTTTGTCATTACCCAGTCGGTCTTTAAAACCGCCGGGGCGGGCCAGGGCTTCCGGCGTTTTCGCCTCGGGTCGGGCACGCCCATCGGGCCGGTAACCGTAGACGATTTTAGTTCTTTTCAATGTTTTGAAGGCGCCACCAACCGCACCGCCGTGGTGGTCTTGCAGAAAGGGAAAAAGGTTAAATATCCGGTTACTTATAATTTTTGGCAGAAGACCCTAACAGGGAAAAAAATCGGCTACGACGCGTCCAATAAAGAATTCCAAGATATGACCCGATGGATTCCTATGTACGCGACCCCGGTGCAGCCGGACGACCTCACTTCCCCCTGGCTCACAGCCCGGCCCAAGGCTTTGAAAGCACTTAAAAAAGTCATAGGTCAATCGGATTATCGTGCTTATGAAGGCGTAAATACTGGCGGGGCTAATGGGGTCTTCTGGCTGGAGATTTTGGATAGACGGTCTGATGG
>PEWM01000145.1:6205-6347 GCA_002779455.1 Deltaproteobacteria bacterium CG07_land_8_20_14_0_80_60_11 | reverse complement strand
TGACCTGTAATAGGATATTTCTTTTCTTGCATAGCTGTTAAGAGTTCTTGTTGTGAGTGTAATGGTAAGTTTCCTATCTCATCTATAAACAAAACTCCGCCATTGGCCCTATGGATCATTCCTGGAACTAATCTTTCATAAG
>PEWM01000145.1:0-6075 GCA_002779455.1 Deltaproteobacteria bacterium CG07_land_8_20_14_0_80_60_11 | reverse complement strand
TTTTAGATATTCAAGTAGTAATCATTATAATTTTTACCCTGATACAATCAGAATTACTTATGAGGCAGAAGGAATTAATAGAACTGATGACTCTATGTGGGGTAGGCATAAAGGTACAAGTAAAATTTATAAACCTCATCCTCTGGGGAAAGTGCCGGAGGATTGGTGGCCGATTAGTATATTAAATGCAAATGACCCAGAAAGACTAGGCTATCCCACCCAAAAGCCCGAGGCGTTGTTGGAGCGCATTATCAACGCCTCCAGCAACGAAGGCGACGTGGTGCTGGACCCCTTCTGCGGCTGCGGCACCACTATCACGGTGGCGGAGCGCTTGAAGCGGCGCTGGATCGGCATTGATATCACGCATCTGGCCATCACCCTGATCAAGAAGCGGCTCCACGACAGCTTCTCCCAGGAGGAACTGGCCCCTTACGAGGTCATCGGCGAGCCCGCGGACGTCATGAGCGCGGCGGCCCTGGCGGAGGTCAACCGGCACCAGTTCGCGTGGTGGGCCCTGGGAATGGTGGACGCCTACCCGGCCCAGGACAAGAAGAAAGGGGCGGACAGGGGCGTGGACGGGGTCCTCTATTTTCAGGAAAAAGACGACGGCCCGTATCATAAAATTATCGTTCAGGTCAAGAGCGGCCACGTCGGGGCCAAAGAAGTGCGGGAACTGGAAGGGACCCGCCGCCAGGAAAAGGCGGAGATCGCCGCCCTCCTCACCCTGAAGCCGCCCACCCGGCCCATGAAAGAGGCGGCGCCCGCCGACTATTATGTTTCAGCGCTGTTTCCGGACCTGAGCTTTCCACGGCTGCAAATCCTCACCATTGCGGACCTGTTCGCGGGGAAGCAGTTGGAATATCCCCGCTGGGTGCCCCCCAAGACCTTCAAGAAGGCGGCCCGCCGCCGCAAAGGCCCCACCGATCAAGAGAGGCAGGGGGAGTTGCTCTGATCTGCGGCTGGTTGTAGCGCGCCTAGGTGTGCGCCCTCTGGGGGCGGACATGCAGGTCCGCCCCTACATTTTGCGCCTCGCCTAACTAATTGGCATTACTGGCAATTATTGACGGAAGATTAATTTGGACCACCGAAAACCGAAAACCGAAAACCGAAAACCCTTTGCTTCGGACTGGCCTTTCCTCCTGGGATTATCCCTGGTGGGGCTGGTGCTGTTTTTTTATCGTCTGGGGGTCCCGGGGCTCATGGACCCGGACGAGGGAAGGTATGCCGAGATCGCCCGGGAGTTTTTCGTCCAACGGGATTGGCTCATTCCCCACCTCAACCTGCTGCCCTACCTGGAGAAGCCGCCCCTGGTCTATTGGCTGACGGCGCTCGGCTTCAAGGGGTTCGGTTACACCGAGGCGGCGGCCCGCCTGCCGTCGGCGGTGAGCGCCCTGGGAGGGGTGTTTTTAGCCTACGGGCTGGGCCGGGCCCTGTGGGGGCCGGGGCCGGGGGTCCTGGGCGCCCTGGTGCTGGCGACCGCCGCCGGTTACGTGGCCCTGGGCCGCATCCTCACCCTGGACATGACCTTTGCCCTGTGCCTGAACCTGGGGATCGGCCTGGGGTACCTGGCCCTGAGCCGGGGCCAAAACCGGCTGTGGATCTGGGCTTACCTCGCCCTGGCGCTGGCGGTCCTCACCAAGGGACCGGTGGCGCTGGTGCTGGCGGGGCTGGTCTGGGTCATCTGGGTGGTGGTAAGCCGCCGGGCGCTCCGGCCCCTCATCCAAATCTGGGGCTGGGCGTTGCTGGCGGTTATCACCTTGCCGTGGTTTATTTACGTGCAGTGGCGCTACCCGGAGTTTTTCCGGTTTTTTATCCTGGAGCAGCACCTGGGCCGTTTCTTGACCCCGGCCATCCACCCCGAGCCCCTCTTTTACTACGTACCCGTGCTCCTGGGGTTGCTGCTGCCCTGGACCTGGCTCCTGCCCTGGACCTTGGGGCACAGGGGCCGGTGGCGGGACCCGGACTACCGCTTCCTGGTGATCTGGGCGGCCGTGATCGTGGTCTTTTTTTCCCTGTCCCGGGGAAAGCTGGCGCCCTACATCTTGCCGGCGCTCTTACCCCTGGCGCTCCTGGTGGGCCACGGCCTGGCCCGGCTCACCGGGGTCGGGGGGCTGTCCTTCGACAGCCGGTTGCTCCGAACCAGCCTGCTCGTCTGGGCCGTCACGGGCGTGGCGCTGGTGGCGCTCAATTTTTGGCCTCCGGCCCTCCTGGCCCGGGCCCTGGCCCGGGCCAATCTCTCATTCGCCTATCTCCTGGCGGTTTCTCTGATATTTGCCCTGACCCCCCTGGCCACCCTGATCTGGCGGCGCCTGGGGGCGCTGCTGCTGGGGGCGCTGCTGCTCTCGGCCCTGGCGCCCCGGGGCATCGAACAGGTGAGCCTGGGGCGGTCGTTTAAGGACATGGGCCTGATCCTCAAGTCCTGCGGGCAGCCCGGCGCGGCCCTGGTGGGGGTGCAGCTCTATTCCCAGGGGCTGAGCTTTTACAGCGGCCACATCTTTCATCTTTTGGGCGGCCGGACGGAGCTGGACTTCGGCGAGCGGCTGGCACCGGAGCAAGGTTTATGTCTGACTGATAAGAGGGCCTTGCCGGCCTTCACGGCGGCGCATCCGGTGACGTTCTTTTTTCTGAAGGCCGGCGATCTTCCCTGGCTGGCCGAGGGGCTGCCGGGAAAATTCCGCCGGGTGGCCTCGCATAAGGATTGTGTTTTAACGGCCTATGAGGGAAAATAAGCCAGTCGCAGAGTCGCCACCCATCCTTGTCCCAGACATCTACCCATCATGCCCCATATCCTCTACCGCTATTTGATCCTGGAAATCCTGCCGCCCTTCTGGGTAAGTCTTCTGGGTTTCACCTCCATCGTGTTTCTGGGCCGCATGATGAAGGTCACCCAGATGATCGTGGTCAAAGGAGTGGGGCTCATCGACGTCCTGAAGACGTGCGCCTTTCTGTTACCCTATCTGCTGGTGTTCACCCTCCCCATGGCGGCCACGGTGGGCATCTTGCTGGCCATGACCCGGCTGACGGTGGATCAGGAGATGATCGCCATGAAGACCGCGGGATTGAGCTATGGCCAGCTGCTGCCGCCGGTGCTGGGGTTTTCCCTGGCGGTGGGGCTGGTCACTTTGGGGCTCACGGTCTTTGCCAGCCCCTGGGGGCAGCAGGCGACCAAAGACCTGCTGAAAGACGTGGTCAAGCGGCGGGCCGACCTGGGCATCAAAGACCAGACGTTTAACTCCGATTTCAACGGCATGACGCTGTTTGTGAATCGTGTCGCCCCCAAGGGCGGCCACCTGGAAGGGGTGTTCGTCTACGATGTCCGGGATCCGGAGAATCCCCTGACCGTTTATGCCGAGAATGGCGACCTGAGTTACGACCGGGACCAGGAAACCATGCTCATGCAGCTCTATAACGGCCGCGTCATCCGGTGGGGGAAGGCGGCGAACCGCTGGCAAACCCTGGAGTTCAAGACCTATCAACTGCCCTTACAGGTCTTCAGCTTTGCCCTGAAGGGGGGCGTATCCGAATCGGAAATGTCCCTGGGGGAATTGCGGGCGGCCATCAAGCAGCAACCCCGGGGATCGGACCTCTCCAACCGGGCCCTGGTGGAGATGAACCAGCGGTTTGCCATGCCGGTGGGGGCGGTGCTGCTCTGTCTGATGGCCATGCCGCTGGGCTTGAGCCCCCGCCAGCGCGGGCGCACCTGGGGCCTGGTCCTGGGCCTGCTGATATTTTTGGTGTATTATATAATATTTACCGCTTCCTGGCGCCTGGCCGTCAACGCCCGGATCGATCCGGGGCTGGCGCCCTGGCTGTCCAATTTCCTGTTTATCTGGGTGGCCATGTATCTCTGGCGCCGGACCGTGCGGGAACTGCCGTTGCTGCCGGCCTACAGGTTTTGGCGGCGCCGGCGCAAGTTGCCGGCCGAGGCCTGATCAGGCTCACCGCGGCCCCAGACCACGCCTAAGGACGGGATTGAACGCACCATGGTTTATTATCGGGAACCTCAGCCAGAATACTGGTAATCGGGCGAGGTCTGGGCGAAATTGCCGCCCGTCAACCGAGGCTGACCGCCTCCTTAACGCCTGACGACTCGGACAGGTATGCTTATGACGGATCACACCTCAGAAATCAAAAATTATTCGTTCCTGGTGACGGGCAGCGCCGGGTTCATCGGGTATCATGTGGCCCAGGCGTTGCTTACCCACGGGGCCCGGGTGGTAGGGCTGGACAACTTCAACGACTACTACTCCCCGGCCTTAAAGCATGACCGGGACCGGGAGCTGCGCCGGCGCCCCAATTTTGTCTCCGTGGCCGCCGACCTGGCCGACCTGCCAGCGTTGGCAGCTCTGTTCGAGGCCCACCGGCCCCAGAAAATCTGTCATCTGGCGGCCCAGGCGGGGGTGCGATATTCCCTGATCAACCCTTTTGCCTACCAGAAGTCCAACCTGGAGGGCTTCCTCAATCTCCTGGAACTGGCCAAACGCTTTAAGCCTGAGCGCCTGGTTTACGCCTCCAGTTCCAGCGTCTATGCCGGTCTGACGGAAATGCCCTTCAGCGAGACCCAGCGGGTGGACACGCCCATCAGCCTTTATGCGGCCACCAAAAAGGCCGGCGAGCTCATGGCCCATGCCTACTCTCACCTGTTTGGCCTCCCCACCGTAGGGTTGCGGTTTTTTACGGTGTACGGCCCCTGGGGCCGGCCGGACATGGCCATGTGGCTGTTTACCGAGGCCATGCTGAAGGGGAAACCCATCAAAGTCTTTAATTACGGCAAGATGCAGCGGGATTTTACCTATATTGACGACATCGTCCAGGGGGTGGTGGCGGCGCTGATGGCGCCTAACCTGGACGTATGCGAGATCATCAACCTGGGGAACCACCGCGCCGAAGAACTCCAGCGGGTGATCGGCATCCTGGAGAGCGAACTGAAGGTTACGGCGGACCAAAAGCTCTTGCCTATTCAACCCGGAGATGTCCCGGCCACCTATGCGGACATTACCCGGGCCAGGACCAAGCTGGGTTTTGAGCCACTCACCCCCATTGACGCGGGGATTCCCCGCTTTGTGCAGTGGTATTTTGATTATCACCGCCTGGCGCGCCGGTAAGGACAGGCCGCAACGCGCCAGTGAGGAGGGACCGGATGGATTTGCTGAGCAAGATCAAGGCTAAGCAGGCAATGGTGGGCATTATCGGTTTGGGCTACGTGGGGCTTCCTCTGGTGTTGCGCTTCTGCGAGGTGGGATTTCAGGTCCTGGGCTTTGACACGGATGCGGGCAAAGTGGAACGCCTGAACCGGGGGGAGTCCTACATCAAGCACATTCCGTCCTCCCGGCTGGCCGCCTTGCTCACGCCCCGGGAGGGCGCCGGGCAGTTTGCCGCCACTAACGACCTGGGCCGTTTGGGCGAACCGGATGTCTTGATTATCTGCGTGCCCACCCCGCTGACTGCAAAGCGGGAGCCGGACCTGAGCTTTGTGGCGGACACCACCCGCCAGATTGCCGCCTGCCTGCGACCCGGCCAGCTGGTCTCTTTAGAATCCACCACCTACCCCGGCACCACCGCGGAATTGCTTCTGCCCCTCCTGGGCCGGAAGTGCCGGGTGGGGGAGGATTTCTTCCTGGTCTTCTCTCCCGAACGGGAAGACCCGGGCAACCCCGCCTTCCGGGTGAACACCATTCCCAAGGTAGTGGGCGGCGTGACGCCCGCCTGTCTGGCGCACGGGGTGGCGCTCTACTCCCAGGTGATCGACCGGGTGATTCCCGTGTCCTCCACCCAGGCGGCCGAAATGAGCAAGCTCCTGGAGAACATCTACCGGGCGGTGAACATCGCCCTGGTCAATGAACTCAAGATGCTGTGCCTGAGGATGGGGGTGGATATCTTTGAGGTCATCGAGGCCTCCAGGACCAAGCCGTTCGGGTTCCAGGCCTTTTATCCCGGTCCGGGCCTGGGGGGCCATTGTATCCCCATCGATCCCTTTTACCTGACCTGGAAGGCCCGGGAATATGATTTTTCCACCCGCTTTATCGAACTGGCCGGGGATATCAACAGCTCGATGCCCTATTTCGTGGTGCAGCG
>PEWM01000275.1:2229-10414 GCA_002779455.1 Deltaproteobacteria bacterium CG07_land_8_20_14_0_80_60_11 | reverse complement strand
CGTAGCTCAGTTATGGATAGAGCAATGGATTCCTAATCCATGTGTCGCCCGTTCGAGTCGGGCCGGGGGCGCCAGTTATTTCGAGGGGTTAGCCAAAACAGTTAATAACTTTCATTCACTTCGCTAACGTTTTTGCTAACGTCTGCGATTTGAGGGCCGTAGGGCGGGAAAGCGAAGGGCATCCCGGCTTTTGCATCATTCCATCTCTAGACGCCGAACGTTATCATCTGCCGCCCATTCAAGGTTATAAATACCGGTTCGAACGTAGCGGTGGAAGCTTGAATAAGGCCAATCCGCAACCTTTTCCCGCCCTACGGGAATTTGTGCGGCAAATCGCACTTTGATATCAGGCCATCGCGTGGAGAAATCCCCCATATCAGCAGTTCGTTTAAGATGAAGAACTACTTGATATGATTATCAAGTCATTTCCAGGCTCAATTCGTTTATATCCAACGGCTCTGAAGGTCAACCCCGGTTATTACAGGATCGACAGGCGCTCGTCGTAGATGAATTCCCGGGTATGGCGGGCCACCCGTTCCGGGTCTATCTGGATTCGGGCGGTGCCGGTGGCCATGGCAGCCCGGGCCACGGCCTCGGCCACCACCGGGGGCACCCGGAAATCCATGGCTTCCGGCAGGATATAGCCCGGGCTCAGCTTGTCGCCCACCAGGCCGGCGATGGCGTGGGCCGCGGCAATGTTCATGGCATCGTTGATGCGCCGGGCCCGGATGTCCAACGCCCCCCGGAAGATGCCGGGGAACGCCAGGCAGTTGTTCACCTGGTTGGGGAAATCCGACCGCCCCGTGGCCACCACCAGGGCCCCGGCCGCCCGGGCGGCCTCGGGGTGGATTTCCGGGTCGGGGTTGGCCAGGGCGAAGACGATGGGGTTGACGGCCATGGATTTCACCATGTCCTGGGTGAGTACGTTGGGCCCGGAAAGCCCAAAGAACACCTCGGCGCCCCGCAAGGCATCGGCCAGGGCGCCCTGCTGCCGGTCCGGGTTGGTGATGGCCGCCAGCTCTTCCTTGATGGGGTTCATGCCCTTGCCGCGGCCCTTATAGACGATGCCGGTGGTGTCGCACACCGTGATGTTTTGGGCGCCGGCCTGGATCAACAGCTTGGTCACGGAAATGGCCGAGGCCCCGGCCCCGTTGAAGACGATCTTGACTTCGCCCAGCTTCCGGTCGGTGATCTTCAAGGCATTAAGCAGGGCGGCCAGGCCCACCACCGCGGTGCCGTGCTGGTCGTCGTGGAAAACCGGGATATCCAGCCGTTCGCACAACCTTTGCTCGATGTCGAAACACCGGGGCGAGGAGATGTCCTCCAGATTAATGCCGGCAAAAACCGGCGAGATGTTCTCCACCACCTCCACGATCCGGTCGGGTTCCTGGGTGCTGATGCAGATGGGAAAGGCCTCCACCCCGCCGAAGGTTTTAAACAAGATGGCCTTACCCTCCATCACCGGCAGCGCCGCCCGGGGGCCGATATTCCCCAGGCCCAGGACCGCGCTGCCATCCGTGACGATAGCCACCAGGTTGTTCTTGCAGGTATAGTCATAAGCGGCCATGGGGTCCTGGAGGATCTTGGTGCAAACCTCGGCCACGGCTGCCGGGGCATACAACCGCCGATAAATGACCTCATCCTTGATGGGCACCTTGGCGTAAATCTGGATGCACCCCTGGTAGCGGCTGTGCAGCTCCAGGGCCTCTTCATCGATACTCAACGACCCGTAGTCCTGGCCTTCCGAGGGCAGCCAGGCCAGTTCCCCTTCATAAATATAGCTTTCGGTGCGTTCGCGAATCCTTTCCGGGGTGACGATCTCCTTCGTCATCTGGGCCACCCCGGTTTCCTGGGCCGCCCGGGCCACCGCCTCGGCAATGACCGGAGAAATGCGCCAGTCCATCTGCCGGGGGATAATGTTGCCGGGGGAGAGCTGGTCTTCGGGAATCATGTCCGCCAGGGCCCGGGCCGCGGCCAGGTACATCTCGATGTTGACCCGGTGAGCCCCCACGTCCAGACAGCCCCGGAAAAATCCGGGCGTCACCAGGGACGATCGTATCTGGTTCTCGCTGTCCGCCTGGCCCGTGGCCACCACTGCGACGCCCCCGGCCTTGGCGGCGGCTTCGCTGATCTCCGGCTCCGGCAGGGCCAGGGCAAAGACGATGGGGTCTTTGGCCATGCTGGCGACCATGTCACGGTTGACCAGCCCGCCGGCGGACAGCCCGATGAACACATCCGCCCCCTTGATGACCTCGGCCAGGCTGCCTTTGACGTCCTGGGGGCCCACCAGGCGGGCGATCTCGGACTTGGCCCAGTTTAGCCCCACGGTGCGGTAAACCCGGAGAGCGCCGTGCCGGTCACAAATGACGATATTTTTAATGCCCGCCACCAGCAGGCCTTTGACCACGCCGATGCCGGAGACGCCGGCGCCGTTAATGACAATGCGGACGTCGCGCAAGGATTTGCCCACCACCTTGAGGGCGTTATAGAGGGCTGCCAGCACGATAATCCCCGAAGCATGATTTTCGCTATGCAGCACCGACACCCGGACGGCGCTCCGGATGCCTTTCTCAATGGTAAAGCACTTAGGGGCGGCAATACTTTCCAGGCAGAAGCCCCCGAAGGACGGGGCCAGGACCCGGACAATCTCAATAATTTCAAAGGGGTCTTGGGTCTTCAGGGCGATGGGAACGGCGTCCACGTTGGCAAAAGTTTTATAGAGAACTGACTTGGCCTCCAGCTTGGGCAACACCGCCGCGGCCCCGATATTGCCGAACTCATAAACCTGGCTGCCGTCCGAGATCAGGGCGATGGAATTGCCCCGGCAGGTATAGCGGTAGGACGAGGCGGGATTCTTCTCAATTTCCTTGCAGACCGCCCCCACCCCCGGGGTATAGATGCGGCTCAGCACGGAGACATCCCGGATGGGCATTTTGCTCCTGACCCCGATTAAACCGCGATATCGCCGACGATAATCCAACGCATCCGATTCTTTATCCATTTCTTCCTACCTCGCGTGGTGGTGAGCCGCAAACCTTCGGGTTAATCACCCTTGTATCCCTGCTCCTCATGGCAGGTGAGGCAGCTAAGATCGATACGGAAGGGGCGCATCAGGCGCATGGAGGGCTGGCCGTTAAGGGAGACTACTTCGCTGACTTCTTCGGCGCCGTGCTCAAATGCCTGCAGCGCCTTCTTTTCCCAGGGATCCGGGGCGTTTTGGGGCCGGAGGGGCTTCAAACTGGTGAGGTGACCCTGGGGTTGACCTGACTCTTGGGCCAGTTCATAGACCTGGCGGGTCATGTAGGCCGGGTTCAGTAAGGTGAGCCGGCGGCCCGAGGGCGTGACGATATCCCGCTCCGGCAGCTGGGCCAGGTAGGGGGTGGGAGGCGTGTTGGGGGTTACCGGGACATAAACGCCCCCGTGGGCCGCGGCCCAGCGCCGGTAAAGCACATCCCGCGCATAATTGGTCAACGCAATATTACGGGCCACCCTTAAAGCCTCATCCCGGTCTTGAAGCAGATTCCACCCCAAGGACGCCGCCGCCACCAGGGTCCATACCCCTACCACGATCCACCCATAGTGTTTCAGGGGGATCGAGGGCGTCCGTTTTTTGCGATCAGCTTGCATAACGACTCCGCAATACCAGCCCCTTCGACGGATTCGGCCGAGACCCGGCAGTCAGGCGGCCGTCTTCGCCTCCCTGGTTGGTATCCCCCGGGTCCCCAGCTTGGCGCCATGGTCCGGGCGCCTGAACCAAGTATACCAATAAATGATAAAATTTCCTGTTAGATATGGATGACTGGATGAGTAAAGGCTGCCTGGCAGAAGTGGGGGAGGTGACAGGCGGGATGAGCCAGTTTCTGAACCCTGGTCTGAAAAGTTCCTCAGCACAGGTTAAAAACCTGTGCCACCATATCTTTTCATGTTTTACGGGTGGGCCGAAGGCCCATGAGGGACCGCCTTCAAAATAATTCGGTTCGCCTGGAACCGTTGGCAGAAGCTCTGGTCCCCGCGCCGGGGAATTGCAGTTTGGGGCGGATTCCGCTATAGTTTTTTTGAGTCGCGGTACGGTTTGCCTTAAAAGGCCCCATAACGGCAAGAATCCCGAACTGGGCCGGGCTCCGGCATTAAGGTTATTGATAGACTTCCCGGCCGGCGTTGCCAAGGGGCGGGCCATGGGGTAAAATGGCCCCATGCATCCAAGGCGCGGTTTCTGGAAATCCCGGTTGACGAGACGGTGCGCCGCAGCCGGGGCTAACCCGGTTTTCGCCGGACCCCGGCGGGAGGAGTGCCGGCCGTGACCACCATGTCGTTTCTCGAGCACCTGGAGGAACTGCGCCGCCGTCTGATTGTCTGCGTGGTGGCCGTTCTCATTTGCATGGCGGTCTCCTGGCCCCTGGTCCCCACGGTGCAGCATTTCATCACCCGGCCCTTGCAGGAGCCGTCGGTCACCCAGAAATGGTCCTATGTCCTGGAGTCCTGGGCCGCGCAGAAATTCCCGGACCTCGCCCACCGGGTGGGGCTTACGCCTTCGCCTCCCCAGGTTAACCCCCACCGGCTTAACTACATGGCCCCCCTGGAGCCGTTTTTCGTCCAGATGAAGATTGCCATGATCACGGGGCTGGCCCTGGCTTTTCCCCTCATTCTCTTCCAGATGTGGCTGTTTTTTGCGCCGGCGCTTTACCCCAAGGAAAAGAAAATCATCTATTATTTCCTGCCGGTGGGCACGGTCGCCTTTGTGCTGGGAGATTTCTTTTTCCTCAAGCTGGTGTGGCCCCTGATCATCTCCTTTTCCCTGCGCTACGAGAGCGAGTTCCTGTTTTCGATGCTCAACCTGACCCAGTTTGTCAATTTCTGCCTGCGCCTGCTTCTGCTGTTCGGGTTGATCTTTGAACTGCCCCTGATCCTGTTGATCCTGGCCCGGGTGGGGATCGTGCGGGTGGAGGCTTTGCGCCGCCAGCGGCGGGTGGCGATCCTGCTCAGCGCGGTGGTCGCGGCCTTTCACGCCGACGTGCTCACGATGGCGGCCATCGCCATTCCCATCTATGGCATGTATGAACTCTCTATCGTGACCGTCCGGTTATTCGGCGGCCCCTATAGCCGGGGCGAGAACCTGGAACCGGCCCCGGCCCCGGCGCCGGCGGAACCGGGCCTGGGATCACCACCGGCGCCATAATCTCCGGGAGGCCCAATTAGATTGACATCTGGGTGATCTGATTTATATATTCACTATCTGAGGACAGCAGAAGGTTATTGAATGAGCACCGACAGGGAAAAACCGGGACCCGGCCAGCCTGACGCTCCTGAGGCCGACAAGCCCAGAACCTGGATGGGACGGATCCTCAGCCGCCTGGCCGGCTGGCTGGGAGGACATGAATTCCATTACGCCGGGTACCTGCCCAGCCGCCCGGGATTCTTATTACGCTATACCCTGGACCCGTTCTTCAAACGGGTCACGGTGCACCCGCGCTATCTGGAGCGGCTGCGTGACCTGGCCAGCCAGGGAGCCGTGGTCTATGTCCTGAAATACCGCAGCCATCTGGACTTTCTCTTTTTCAACCGGCGCTACCAGAAGCTGGGGGTGATTGCCCCGGAGGTGGCCTTTGACCTGAACCTCTGGATGTGGCAGCCCTTCTTCCACCTGGTGCAGATCGTCTCCGCCGCGGTCAATTATTTTACCCGCCGCCGGTCCTGGCCCAATCCTTTTCAGGATGGCTATTTCCACCAGACCATCCAGGAAAAGCGCGGCTCCCTCCTCTTCCTGGTGGACCAGGTGGGGTTCCGGCAGCGTTTTCTCAAGCCCCGGGAAGACCCCATCCGCCATCTCCTGGAGATCCAGTTGCAAGTGGATTTTCCCATTTTCCTGGTCCCCCAGATGATCATGTATGAAAAGGCGCCCTTCCGGGAAAACAAGAGCCTGTGGCAGCTCTTTTTCGGGGACAGCGAAAATCCCGGCAGGTTGCGGAAGCTGGGCCTGTGCCTCCTCAGGGCCAAGAGCGCCGTGGTGGAGGTGGCAGAGCCGGTGAATCTCAAGGAGTTTCTGGCCACCGCGCCCACGGACGGCCGCCTCCGGGACCTGGCCCAGCAAATCCGGCGAGAGTTGATTCAGCGCCTGGACGTGCAGCGGCGGGTGATTACCGGACCGGTGATGAAATCCCGGGAGGAAGTCATGGAACTCACCCTCACCGACCCGGCCCTGACTCGCACCATGGAGCATTTGGCGGAGACCAAGAAAAAGAAGCTCTACAAGATCAAGAAGACGGCCCAGGATTACTTTTGGGAGATGTCCTCCGACCCCCACGTTTTTTATGTCAGCACCATGCATCGCCTGGTGAGTTGGCTGTCCCGCCACCTGTTTGAGGGCATTGCCTTTGATACCCAGGGGTTCGAAAAAGTGCGGCAGGCCAGCCAGCGGGGCAGCCTGATCTTCGTGCCCTGCCACAAAAGCCATCTGGACTACCTCATCCTCAACAACCTCATCTACCAGCACCATATGCCATCCCCCCGCATCGCCGCGGGCAAGAACCTCTCCTTCTGGCCCCTGGGTCCGATTTTCCGGGGCTCCGGCGTCTTTTTCATCCGGCGCCGGTTCCTGGGCGGCAAACTCTATGCCGAGGTCCTCCACACCTACATTAAGACCCTGATCAAAACCGGCTACAACCTTGAGTTCTTCATTGAGGGGGGACGCAGCCGCACCGGTAAACTGGTGCTGCCCAAGCTGGGGCTGCTCAATATGGTTCTCCGGGCCTACGACGAAGGGGCCGCGCCCGATATCCTCTTTGTGCCCACCTTCATCGGCTATGACCAGGTGCTGGAGGAAAAAGCCTACCTCCAGGAGCTGGAGGGCGGGAAAAAAGAGGCGGAAACAGTGGGCCAACTGGTCAATGCCAGAAAATTCCTCAAGAAACGCTACGGCCGGGCTTACATCCAGTTCAGCGAACCCCTTTCCCTGAAGGACTATATGGCAACGCTGCCGCGGCCGGAAAGCGGCGACCGGGAGGCCCGCCAGCACGGCCAGGAGTTGTCCTACCGCATCATCCAGGCCATTAACCAGATTTCCGTGGTCACCCCCTTCTCCCTGGTCTGCGCCGCCCTGCTCACCTATCCCCGGAAAGGCGTCTACCGCCGGGAGTTGCTGCAAATCATCCAGGTGCTCTCCGATTATCTCAAGGTCCAGGGGGTGCCCGAGGCCGATTCCCTGGAAGACCTCACCCAGGCGGTGGAAGATACCCTGGCCGTGTGCGAGTCCCGCAAGCTCGTCACCCCCATCGAGAAGGAAGAGGGCCTCACCGATGAGCTGGGACTGGGCGGCTACAGCATCGATGAGACCAAGCGCCCGCTGTTGGAATACTACAAAAACAACATCCTCCACTTCTTCCTGCCCGCGGCCATGGTCTCGCTGTCCATCCTGGCCCGCCAGGGCTTCGAGTTCAACCGGGGACAAATCCTGGAGGATTATAGCTTCCTCCAGGATTTTTTCCGGATCGAATTCATCTTCAGCGACCAAGACCCGGAAAGCCAGGTAACGCAAACCCTGGACTACTTTAGCTCCCGGGGGGTGGTAATCAATCTCGACCCCCACGAGGCTTCCTATACCCTGTCGGCTTCCGGCCTCAAGGACCTGGCCTACTTCGCCAACCTGCTGTTCAACTATCTGGAATCCTACTGGATCGTGTTTCGCTCCATCAAGTATCTCCAGAAAAAGCCCCGCAGCGAGAAGGAATTTTTGAAGCGCATCCAGTCCATCGGCGCCAAACTCCATAAGCTGGGAGAAGTGGAGCGGGCCGAGGCCCTGTCGGAAGCTACCTTCCAAAACGCCGTGAAGATTTTCGGGGAAAAGGGGATCGTCCTGAAAAAGGCCCCGGAAGGCAAGGGCGCCACCACCTTCAGCCGCCCTGCCGACGAAGACGCCAAAGATTTTTACGGCCGCCAGCTGGCGCGGTTTCTCAGAAGATAGAGGAGAAGAAGGGGTCAGGGGTCAGGGGCCAGGGGCCAGGGGGCAGTAAAATGGTACTTGATTGCAAATACTGTTTCTTATTTACCCCTCACTTTGACTCATCTTCGACAGTTGATAAAAAATAGTTAAAGATTATCAGTAAGTTAAGCCATGTCAAAAGAAGGTTGGCACTACATTTCCGCCGTCTCCCAAACTGCCCCCTAACAATTTCAATGAGTTATACAATTA
>PEWM01000275.1:0-2210 GCA_002779455.1 Deltaproteobacteria bacterium CG07_land_8_20_14_0_80_60_11 | reverse complement strand
ACAACTGTCGAAAATGAGTTAAAGCCGGATGGAGCAAAGATGAAATGGTCTTTTGGTTAAACGATGCGGCTGTCGCTAAACCTGATCAGGTCATCACGCTTAGGCTACCTTGTGGTTCTGCGCCGTGATGACGACAAAGCCCCCTTCGCCATGGCCGGCTCGCACCGGTTCAAAATGGGGTATGTCGCTTAGCTCGCGCCACAGAGTTTGGCAGACTTCCACCTGCCGATAGTTTAATCTTGCCAGCCATTCCAATACCCGGCCAATCGATAAAAAATTGGCCTGGCGGTAGAACTTGCTCTCCTGTTTATGCGCCTCATAAGATCGCCCCAAAGGACTGTTCTTATCTATCATGCCGATGATGATTTGCCCGCCGGGTTTGAGCACCCTAGTCGTTTCGGTCAGCGACAGGAAAGGGTCTCGAAGAAAGCAAATAACGGTAACCATCATTACCCGAGCAAAGGAGTCGCGCCGAAAAGGCAGGGCCTCCGCCATGGCCCGAGAAACCTTTATGCCGCGTCTCCGAGCCAGGTCTGCCATGGCTTCTGCCGGCTCCACCCCAAACTCAATGCCCAGGGGAACGGCGAACCTCCCCGTGCCCACCCCGATTTCCAGGCCGATACCGCCTGCGCCCATGAATCTTTTTAAAGCCCGAATCTCCGATTCATAGGCGAGCCGATGCTTGTCAAACCAGGCGTCATATTCCTGGGCCGATTCTTCAAAGATTTGCACGAGATTCTCAGTCATCAAGATAAGTTGCGTCGCAAAAAAAGCCTGGCAAACCGCAGGTTCGCCAGGCTCGGATAATTTTAACAGATTAATGGGCTTAAGCTGAAGTTATTCCTCTTCGTCCAGCTCGATCCCGTCCCGCTCAAACTGGGCGTCGCGGGCGGCGTGGCCCGCTTCGATCTCCGCTTCGCTCCAGGGCTCATAATCCAAGCACAGGGACACCAGTTCCCACAGGTACAGGGTCTCTTTATAGTTGCCCATGTCCATGCGGCCTTCTTTGTGTTCCTTGCCCAGGCCCTTCATGATCTGGTCCCGGCAGTTGTGGCAGGGGGCGATGACGATCTCGGCCCCGGTGGTCTTGATCTGGTCGGCCTTCATCTTGCCGTAGGCCAGACGCTCGGCGTCATAGGGCATAGCCCAGGCGCCGCCGCCGGCCCCGCAGCACAGGTTGTTCATGGGATCGTCGCACATTTCCCGGAAGAGACTGGGATCGATGCACTGCTGGGCGATCCAGCGGCTCTTCTGGCCGTTGTTGGGATCATCATGATAGAGCATAACGGATTTGCGCACGTAATTACATGGATCGTGCATCGTGTAGGTTTCGTGGAACTTATGGGTGTTGAGCTTAATCCGGCCGGACTTGATGTACTCCTCCAGCAGGTCCATGACGCTGACTACCTTGAATTCGTCGAAAACTTCGGGGAACCAATTTTTGAACCCGACCCGGGTTGCAAAGTAGGCATGCCCTCATTCGGGGTACAAAATGGTTTTGGCCTTGAGTCGTCGGGCGTTTTCGATGATCCGGCCCACCTGCTCCTTCCAGGCCGGGTCGTCACCGGAGAACAGGCCCCAGTTGACCCCTTCCCAGTTGGTGGACGAGACGGTCCAGTCTTCCTTGGCGGCGTAGAAGATCTTCCACCAGAATTTCATATCGTCCGGCTCGCCGAAAGGTTCCTTGGAGTTGATGGTGACGATGATGTTGGCCCCTTCCTTGTCCACCGGCACGTGGAAGCCGGGGCAGGGCTGCTCTGCTTCGTTTTCCAGCTCCACGCCCAGTTCCGCCAGCAGGAACAGAAAGTCGTCCCTGGGGATCCCGAGGTTGTTGCCGCGCTCGAGATTCATCATGGTGCCCTTGTGGATGGGCCCGGGGACCTTGTCCCGCTCCCGCAGCGTCCGGCAGGTGCGGAAGGTCTTCCCCAACTTAATGCCCATGGGGCACTGGTACTCGCAGCGGCCGCACAGGGTGCAGACCCAGGGCCACTTGGAATCAATGACCTCCTGCTCCATGCCCAGGACGATGGCCCGGATAGCCTTCCGGGAGTCCCAGCCGGGGACCAGCCCGGTGGCCGGGCAACCGCCGGCACAGGTGCCACAGGTATAGCAACGATCCGCCAACTCGGGCGCGATGTTCCCGATTTTGCGATGCTTCCTGTCCACCTTGATTTCTTTTACGGCCTCTTCTGGCATTTTCCCTCCGAGTA
>PEWM01000033.1 GCA_002779455.1 Deltaproteobacteria bacterium CG07_land_8_20_14_0_80_60_11 | reverse complement strand
TTACATGCTGATCAAGGATTGGATGGCCAAAGACCCCGTCACCATTACCGAAGACACCTCAATGATAAAAGCCATTCATATCATGAAGGAGCGCCGTTTCCGGCGGCTGCCGGTGGTGGCCCAGGGGAAGCTGGTGGGCATGGTGACCGACCGGGACTTGAAGGAGGCCTCCCCCTCCAAGGCCACCACCCTGGATGTCCATGAACTTTACTACCTCCTGGCCGAACTCCAGGTCCAGGAAATCATGAGCCGCAATCCCATCAGCGTCTCCCAGGAGGACACGGTGGAACGCGCCGCCCAGATCATGCTGGAGCATACCATCTCGGGCTTGCCGGTGGTGGATGGGAGCGGCCAGGTGGTGGGGATCATCACCCAGTCCGATGTGTTCCGGGCCTTTATGCACATTACCGGCATCCTCCAGGGCGGGGTGCAGTTCGCCCTGCGCCTGGAAGACCGCCCCGGCCTCATCAAGGAAGTGGTGGACCTGCTCCGGGCCCGGGGCGCCCGGTTCGTCAGCCTGCTCTCCTCCTATGCCACGGCCCAGGAAGGTTACCGGGATGTGTTCCTCCGGGTCAAGAACCTGCCCCCGGCGGCGGTAGGCGCGGCCAAGGAGGAATTGGCCTCCCGCTTCGAATTACTCTACGTCATCCCGGAAGAGTAAGGGGGGGCTGGAACCACCGGTGCGTCCGCCTGAGGCGCACCCGGTTGGCGTTACTGATTATTGAGGCGCCTGAGCGGTGTCGGGGCGGTGAGCGCATCGCCCTTGCGGTCCTCTCGGCCCTCCCGGCAAACCCGTCGATATCATGAATACGTCAACACCCCCCTCCCGGCCCGCCCCGGCCGGGCCCGTCACCTTTGGCCCCATCACCTTCGTCCCCGGACGCAGAGGCGGGCGCTATCCCTACTGCCATTCCCTGGTGGTGAACCAGGGGGCGGAAACCTGGGTGGTGGACCCCGCGGCCGATAAGGACTATTTCCGGGAACTGGCCCGCACCCGGCGGGTGACCGGGGTCTTTCTCAGCCACTTCCACGAAGATCACCGGAAGTACAACCACCTCTTCCCCCAGGCGAACTTCTACGGGCCGCTCCTGGAGGAGGAGGCCTTTTTCTCCCTGGACGCCGTCTTCCGGTTCATGGGGATCACCGGCCCCGACTTCCGTGATTACTGGCGTCGCACCCTCATCCAGGACTTCCACTTCCGGCCTCCGGCCCGATTCACCCCTTATTTCCCCGGCCAACTGTTCCAGCTGGGGGAGGTCACCCTGGAGATCATCCCGGCGCCCGGGCACACCCCGGGACACAGCTGTTTCCACTTTCCCCGGCAGCAGGTGTTGTTTCTGGCGGACGTGGACCTCACGCCCTTTGGCCCGTGGTATGGGGACGCCGCCTCGGACCTGACGGCCTTTGAGGCGACCTTGAACGACCTGAGGACTTTCCCCGCCCGGACCTACTTGACGGCGCATGAGCAGGGCATCTTTTCCGAACCGGAGTTTCGCACCGGGCTGGCCGCGTTTCACCGGGTGATCGCCCAGCGGGAGGCCCGGCTGCTGGAAGCCCTGACTGCCCCCCAGTCCCTGGCCCGGCTGGTGGCCCGCCGCCTGATCTATGGCAAAGTGAAAGAACCCCGGTTCGTCTATGACCACATGGAGGGCCAGATGGTGGCCAAGCATTTGGACCGCCTGCTCCGGCAGGGCCTGATCGCCTGCACCCCCGCAGGGTTTCGGCGGCTGCCCTGAAAAGTTTTCCGTTTTCTGTGGAACAGCCGCCCCGGCTGTTGTATTTTAAAAAGTTAAATGTCGTTATACTATTTTTCGTTTCAAATGAAGCACACCACCTCATTAATTTCTTGATATTACAAATCTATTTAACCGAAAACCGAAAACCGAAAACGGTATTAAATGTATCAGGGCGGGCACTGCCCGCCATCATTACTGCCTTCCACCCAAAGGCTTACCTGGGAGCCAGGGACGTTTTGGAATTTAAGCTTGAATCAAGAGATTCCGATGAACGTTATGAACCAGGCAGAGCGGGGTTGGGGCCGGTTATCTGGAGATGACGGGGATTTCATGAGACCTTAAGCCAGGTGTCCGGCCAAGCTATGCCTACATGGATGGCATTGAGGCTCGCCGTAGCCGGGAACCATCCGTTCCAAACGAGCTTTGGTCAGGCATGACCCGGGGCAGAGGCTCGGGGGCGGCCCCGTTGACGCTATTTTATCTGGGCAGCCCGAGCCCCGCGCGGGCAGGCTTCTGGGAGGGCAAAAGACATGGACCGCATCGTTGTGCTCATGCAGGAGAAGAAAAGTGCCGGCCTGATGAGAGACCGGCTGACCAGCAATTACCAGGTATTGGAAACCGAGATCGATCAGAGCCTCGATTTTTCCTTCGACCTGGGGATAGTTGATGAGTCCGCCCTCAAGCAGTCCTGGGTGGAAGTTCAATCCAGGAAGGAGGCCGCCAAACCGGCCTTCTTGCCGTTCCTGCTGGTGGCGGCGCGCCGCAATGCCGCGTTCGTGACGCGCCACCTGTGGCAGACGGTGGATGAGATCATCTGGATCCCGATCAATCATCTGGAACTGCAAACCCGGGTTGAAAACTTGCTGCGCACCCGCCGGCTGTCCCTGGAAGCTCAGCGCCTGACCACCGCCGACCTCATAACGGGGGTCCACAACCGCCGCCATTTTTTTACCCTAGGAAATCGGGAACTCAACCGGGCGCGCCGCTTCAACCGCTCTCTGTCGGTTATTATGGCGGAGGTGGATCATTTTCAAGGCATCTGCGACAATTATGATTACGAGGTCGCCAACCAGGCGTTGCGCCTCACCGCCAAACGTTTTCTCAAGGACTTGCGCATCATTGACGTCCTGGGCCGTTATGCCGAAGAGAAGTTTGTCATCCTGCTCGCCGACACCGATATGAATGGGGCGGAAAAAGTGGCCGCACGCCTGGTCCGGCAGAACGGTGAGGCCAAACTGAACACCGAACGGGGATCCATCTCCCCCACCATCAGCCTGGGGATAAGCAGCGCCACCGGCGAGATGCCCACCCTGGAATCCCTGGTGGAGCGGGCCGATAATGCTCTCTGCGCCGCCAAACAGGCAGGGCGCCGTTGTTACCGGATGGAAAGACTGCAACCCGGCGGGATAGATTATGTGGGGCCCGGCTGCACCTGATAGAGCCCCGCTTTTGACTGCCGCATCCCCCTGAATTAATCCGCCGTGAAAAGTTCTTGGTGGCACCGGTATCTTACCGGTGCGGGTGCATAGGTTGAAAACCTGTGCCACCAACGGCGGCGGACGGAGGGCAGGCGATTCAGGGCGTGCGTGGGACCGCCCTGAACCCGGGCGCAGGATTACATATGGTCGATGAGGGCCTGGCCGAATTCGGAGCACGCCACTTCCCGGGAGCCGGAGAGGAGGCGGGCCAGATCGTAGGTGGCGATACCGTCCTTGAGGGTGCGGGGCAGGCTCTGGTGGATAAGCTGGGCCGCCTCCTCCCATCCGAGATATTCCAGCAACATGGCCCCGGAGAGGATCAGGGAGCTGGGATTGACCTTATCCTGGCCGGCATACTTGGGGGCGCTGCCGTGGGTGGCCTCGAAGATGGCGCAGTTATCGCCGATGTTGGCCCCCGGGGCCATCCCCAGTCCCCCGACCTGGGCCGCCAGGGCGTCGGAGATATAATCGCCGTTCAGGTTGGGGGTGGCGATGACCTGGTATTCCTCCGGCCGCAGGAGCACTTGCTGAAACAGGTTGTCGGCCAGACGGTCCTTGAGCACCACTTTGCCGGCCGGGAGTTGCCCCTGGTAGACCGTGGACACCTCCGCCTCCGTGGTCACCCGGTTCCCCAACTCCGCGGCCACCTCATAGCCCCAGGTTTGAAAGGCCCCTTCCGTGTATTTCATGATGTTGCCTTTGTGCATCAGGGTGACCGAGGTCCGCTGGTGTTTCACCGCGTGCTTCAAGGCCATGCGGATCAGGCGCTTGCTGCACCGTTCGGTCATGGGCTTGATGCCTATCGCGGCGGACATATCCAGGGTACAGCCCAATTCATGATTGAGAAAATTGATCAGGCGCTGGGCCTCGGGGGTGTTGGCGGCCCACTCAATGCCGGCATAGAGGTCTTCGGTGTTTTCCCGGAAAATCACCATATCGATTTTTCCCGGTTCCTTCATCGGGCTGGGCACCCCGGCATAATAGCGCACCGGCCGGATGCAGGCATACAGGTCCAAAACCTGGCGCAGCGTCACGTTCAGCGACCGGAAACCCCCGCCGATGGGGGTGGTCAGCGGCCCCTTGAGCGCCACCCGGTATTCCCGCAGAGCCGTCAAAGTTTCCACCGGCAAATAACTGCGGCTCCGTTTGAAGGCCTTTTCCCCGGCCAGGACCTCCTGCCAGAAGATGCGCCTGCCCTCGCCGTAGGCCTTGGCCACCGCCGCGTCCAGCACCGGGCGGGTGGCTTGCATGATATCCGCCCCGGTGCCGTCGCCTTCGATGTAGAGAATTATCGGCCGGTCGGGGACCACGAGTCCCCCGGCGGGGGTTGCGGCCACGGTCTCACCCTGTCCATGCGAATGCTGTGTCATCAGCGTCCTCGTTCACAATATTAGCTTATTATTTCACCCTATTTTTCCCCCCGGCGCAAGTAATTCCTGCCCGCCCGGCAAACCAAGGCTGCCCATTACCCGCCAGTTGCGCTCATCCAGGTAATTTACCTCCTGTAGGGGCGGACCCAGGTGTCCGCCCTGTGGACCCATGTGTCCGCCCTGTGGACCCAGGTGTCCGCCCTGTGGCCCTAGGTGTCCGCCCTCAGGTTGGGCCCACCAGTGGCTGCCCCCTACAATAGCCCCGTAGGCCGGGAAAGCCAAGCGCATCCCGCCTTTTGCCTCTGGGACGATACCCTAACCGGACTTGATCTGACCACCTATCCCGAAAAGGTTAACCTCATCTCATACCAAGTCGGCATCAAAAAAAGCGCCGGGCCGGTCTTAAAATCACCCCCACCCCAACCTGATTTTGTTAAGCAGATCATAACCGCACCTTCCGCCCTGCCGGTGATAATTGAGGCATTTGGCATGCACGTTGCTATCCATTTTGATAATGAAAATTTGACATTTACAACAACTAGTGCTAATGGGAATAAAATCTAATGTTTCAGAGGAGGGTGTTCCATGAGGGGAATAAAGGCGAAAAAGCTAAAGTTCTTTCATACCATTCTCATAATCTGGGCATTTTTACTGGGAACGCTTTTATTGCCCCACTCCGGCTGGTGCCTCTCGGAAGAAGGGCAAATTCTTTTGGCCCGGGGAAACTACCTTTACCTCCATGGGAAATATGCGGAGGCCAGGGTAGATTTGCAACGGGCGGCTGTGATGGACCCCCAGGATCCCGAAGTCAGGTCGCTCCTGGGGTTGGTACATCTCCAACTCAAGGAATACGCCCAGGCCAGGGATGCCTTTGCCGCGGTGGTGCAAAAGGACCCCAATGACCCCCGGGCTAAGCTCTACTTGGGAGTCTCCTACTTCTTCCTGGGTAATTACCAGGAGGCCGAGCGCTGGATGAAGGAGGCCCAAACCTTGGCCCCCAACGACCCTCTGGTCCAGTATTATCTGGGGCTTCTGGCGACGAGAGACCGGTCACAAGAAGGCGTGACCACAATGACCCATGGCGTTCCCCTGGGGCCTGAAGCCGAACCTGGATTCCGACAGCCATCCATGAGATCTCAGGGTGCCCTCGGAAGCGCCCAAAGAGACCAGAAATTTTACGTGTCCCTCACGAGCGGTTTCGAGTATGACGATAACGTCAAAGTACTTCCAGATAATAGCCTCATAAATCCTGCGGGAACGAAACAATACCCTGGACATAAGGCAGACTGGCGCACTCCGCTGATACTCCAAGCAGGGTATCAGCCCATCAAAGTGGACAATTGGGCCGCGGGGATCCGCTCTTATACCTATGCCGGTCTCAACTATCGCCTGACCCCCTTTAACGTCGTCGACCAGATGGCTGAAGTGTATGTGAAATACCAGTATCAGGCTCTCACGGTTGAGCCCTTTTATG
>PEWM01000212.1:5563-6383 GCA_002779455.1 Deltaproteobacteria bacterium CG07_land_8_20_14_0_80_60_11 | reverse complement strand
GGGTGAGCAAGTACCTGTCGTTGCCCCTGGCGGCCCTGTTCATCTGGTGGCTGATACTCCGATGGTCTTACAAAGTGGTGGAGAGGGTCTTTTTGGCCGCCTGCCTGATTTATTTCTGCTATATCATTTCCGGTTACCTGGCCCACCCTGACTGGGGGGAGGTGGCCAGGGAACTGGTAGTGCCCAGCTTTTCTTTCGACAGTTCCTATCTGGTGATTTTAGTCGGCGTCATCGGCACCACCATCGCCCCCTGGATGCAGTTCTACATCCAGGCGGCGGTGGTGGAAAAAGGCATTACGGTGAAGGACTACACCTATACGAGATACGATGTCATTGTGGGCAGCATCATGGTCAACCTGGTGGCCGTCTTTATCGTCATCTGCTGTGCCGCCACGTTGCACCCCCACGGCATCAGAGTTGAGTCCGCCCAGGAGGCCGCCCTGAGTTTGGCCCCCCTGGCCGGCGCCTGGGCCTCCACCCTCTTTGCCATCGGCCTTTTGAATGCCTCGCTGTTTTCGGCTTCCATTCTGCCTTTATCCACGGCGTATTTCATCTGCGAGGCGTTCGGCATCGAGGCGGGCATCGACAAGTCCTGGGGGGAGGCGCCGGCGTTTTATTGGCTCTACACCATCTTGATCATGGTCGGCGCCGGCTTCATCCTCATCCCCAAAATTTCACTCATCAAGGTGATGTTCTGGTCCCAGGTGGTCAACGGCGTTATGCTGCCCTTTGTACTCATCTTTATGCTCCTGCTGATCAACAATAAAGACCTGATGGGCAAGCATATCAACACCCGCACCTTTAATATTATCGCCTGGGT
>PEWM01000212.1:3470-5550 GCA_002779455.1 Deltaproteobacteria bacterium CG07_land_8_20_14_0_80_60_11 | reverse complement strand
ATGATCGTCTTGACCCTGTTGATGGTGGGAACTTCCCTCTTCCAATCCTGAGATGCCTCTGCGGCCTGGACTGATGAGACGTCCCCAGGTTCGCTTCAGGGGGGATGCCGGCGCGACTCCAGGGACCGCTGATGCCTCTCCCTGCGGCGGAGGTGGAGAAGCTGCGGCGTCTCGGGGCGAAATATAAGGCCGAGGGGTCGGAGCGTAACCGGCTATCTACTCCCAGTGGCCTTCATGCCAGACACATTCAAGAAAATGGCAAAGGAGGTTATGTTTGGGAATCCCATCAAGGAGATAGAATCGCTCGCGGCCACGGGTAAGGAAGGGCTCAGGTTCCCTTGGCCAACTGAAGCAGTCATACTTATGAGAGACACCATCAAATTAACCGGGGGCTTCGAGCTCATTAGCAAAGCTTTGCAATCAATTGGGTCCCCCAGCGCAGCTTGGGAACCAGAAGAATCTCGGTCTGCTCATCAACCTTCATCACGGTGGAAACCAATCCGGCGGCGTTTGGATGCCGGCGGCGCCATTAATTGGCGGATGGCATCGAAAACCACTCTAAACTGGGCATCGTACTTCTTTTCCAGAGATTCCAGCTTTCGGGCCAGGTCAGCATGGGAAGCCAGCATCCGGCGCAAGCGGATAAAGGTCCGCATGATCTCGATGTTAACCGCAATGGCCCTGGGGGAGTGGAGCACGCTGGAGAGCATGGCCACGCCCTGCTCGGTGAAGGCATACGGAAGGTAGCGACGGCCACCCCGCGGGTCCCCAATTTTTGAGATCACAATTTGTGATCTCAAAATTTCCGATTCCCCTTGGTTCAAGTGGCTATCCGGTTTTGAGGTCCCAATTTGTGACCTCAAAAGGTCAACTTCCTCTTTGGTGAGTTGAAACATAAAGTCAGGGGGGAACCGCTCAGCATTGCGTTTAACGGCCTGGATCAGCACCCTGGTGGCCACGCCATAAAGAGCGGCCAGATCGGCATCCAGCATGACCTTCTCGCCACGGATCAGCAGGATGGCCTGTTCTATTCTTTCTTCCTGTACCGGCATCTGCTTATCTTACCGCATAATCCAGGTTAATTAAGGCTCCAACACCACCTTTAAAGATTCTTTGGCCTTGGCGACAATTTTGAAGGCGGCTTGGATTTGGGATAAGGGCAGGGTTTGGGTGATGGTGTCTTTGACGTTGATCGTTTGGTTGGCAATGAGTGCCAGGGCGGCTGCCAGATCGGCCGGGGCGGCGCCGTAGGATGAGGTCACCGTGAGTTCATTGCGCCAAAAGTCCGGGATGGGAATGGCGATATCCCGGTTGGGGATGGCAAAGAAGAGGATAATCCCTTTCTTATCTATACATTTAAACGCCTGCTCCACCGCGGCGTAGGCCCCGGTGCAGACGATGACCCGATCCGCCTTAATATTCAGGTCCTGATCGCCGCGCCTCACCTCATCGGCGCCGAACTCCTTAGCCTTATTCAAGCGATACTCGTTAATGTCGGTGGCCACCACCCGGGCGCCGGTTAACTTGGCCAGCTGAATATTCAGGATGCCGGAGACCCCGCAGCCCAGGATCAAGACGGTGTGGCGGGCCCGGATATCAATCAGCCCCAGTCCTCTTACCCCGCAGGCTAACGGCTCGATCATGGCGCCTTCGGCATAGGACATCTGATCCGGCAAGACATACACCCCATAATCGACATTAATCTTAGGCACCCGGACAAATTCGCTATAGCCGCCGGGATCATAATTGCCTTGATGCAACGTATCGCAGGCCGTTTGATTGTCTTCCCGGCAATATTTGCAGTCATTACAGGGCACGTGATGGCTGACGAAAACTCTCTCGCCTAGGCGGTATTTGTCCGATTTTGACTCAATGATCTCGCCGGCGATCTCATGGCCTAAAATGCGGGGAGCCTTCTTAATGCGGTACCATTCCATCACATCGGTGCCGCAGATGCCGCTGGCGCGCACCCTGACAAGAATCTCCCCCGGCCCGATCTTCGGCGTGGGAAGTTGCTCCAGGCGGATATCGTTATTGTGGTAGTATTTGGCGACCAGCATAAAATACGGTTTTTAGTTTT
>PEWM01000212.1:0-3416 GCA_002779455.1 Deltaproteobacteria bacterium CG07_land_8_20_14_0_80_60_11 | reverse complement strand
AAAATAAATGCAAGCTATCGGCAATCAGCTTTCAGCAAAAACAAATGGTTAGGTTATGCAACCCATACTGTGCGGATTTGCTTTATAAGCACAATTATCTGTATTTCTTTAAAAAGCTGACGGCTGATAGCTGACGGCTGACGGCTGAACGCTTATCTGTTATTCCGTCTGCGCTTTTGGTTTATGTTCTTTGGTCTGCTTGAGGATCTCGTGAGCCTGCTTGACGGAAACCTGGTCATGGACAATCGCCCGTAAGGCTTTCGCCATAGCCACCGGGTGAGCGCTCTGCCAGACATTTCGGCCTAAATTGATCCCTACCGCCCCCTTCTCTATACCGTCATGCACAAATTCCAGGACCTCCAGTTCGGTCTCACATTTAGGCCCACCGGCCATAATGACCGGGACCGGGCAGCCGTTCACGACCTTATCAAAGTGTTCCTCACACCAATAAGTCTTCACCACCCTGGCGCCCAGTTCGGCGGCGATGCGACAGGCTAAAGCCAGATAACGCGCCTCCCGTTTGTCCAGTTCCCGGCCGACGGCGGTAACCGCCATCACCGGGATGCCATAATCTTCGCACTGATTGACCAGAGTGACCAGGTTCTTGAGCGTCTCCTTTTCGTATGCACTGCCGATAAAGACCGAGAGCCCCACGGCCGAGGCGTTCAAGCGGATAATTTCGGCAATCGAGGTGGTGAGTTCCTCATTAGCCAGATCCTTGCCCACCATGCTGGTACATCCGGAGACCCGCAGCACAATCGGTTTACTGGTGAGCGGGTCCAGCGCCGCCCGCAATACCCCTCGGGTGACAAAGATCGCATCCACATAAGGCAGCAGCGGTTTTATGGTCTCTCCCGGCCTCTCCAGATTTCTGGTCGGCCCTTGAAAATAACCATGATCAATCGGCATAAAAAAACATTTGCCATTGGGCATAAGTTGGCTTAAGCGATTTTTCATTCCCCAATTCATGTGTATGCCTCCAATCACTTGAGCATTTATAATATCATTCTAAAAATATTTATCCAGGCCGGACAATCAATATAACCGTCAATAGACATCTAATGCCTCTCCTGCCTCCATCTTGATATTCACAATGGCACAGCCGCCCCCGGCTGTTGGTGGGCAGTGCCCACCCTGATTTTCACTAACCCCTGGCCCCCAGCCCCTGTTCTTACTTCCTCTTCCCCGGCGGCAGGCTGCGGAGGCGCTCGATTTCGGCCTGCTCCAGCTCGATAAATTCGTCCCGGGGGTAGTCGTTCCTGATGGCCCGGGTGACCCGGTGAATAGACATCATCAGGGACGCCCCATACATGTTTTCCCAGGTAATGTGCACGGTGTCCGTTTCCGGCTCCAAGTGCACCCCTCGCCAGGCCCCGAAGACCTGGTCGAACTCCAATTCGTAGAGTTCATCCCAGGCCAGATCCAGCAGTTCCTTCACCTCGGCTTCTTCGAGCCGCCGATCCCAATAATAGAGCGAATAATCTTTCATGGAGGTTCCCGGTGAGGATAAAAGATAGGGGCGCCGCCAGGCGACGCCCCAGGGTAGGTTTAGTTTATCCTACTTTTTCTTTTCTTGGAAGAACTTGCAGTCTTTGGGAGCGATGAACGCCCCCACCCGCGCTTCCTTGAAAACGCCCAGCAGGAAAGGATATTCAATGGCCCGGCAGTGCCCGAACAATACCTTGGACATCTGGGGGTCGTAGGTGTATTTGAAAGACTTGCAATCATCACAGATAATCGCCATATTCAGGATTCCTCCTATCTTCCGAAGTTACGGCCGTTACCAGGATTTCCCGTATTTGCGCTGGGCCGCGATGCGTTTCCAGCAACTGCCTTCCAGGTCTTCCGGAGTAAGCTGGGTGCAGGCGACAAGCTTGCCCCGGGCCGACACGGTGCAATTCTTGGGCTTGCCCAAGAAGGTGACGTTGGCGAAAGGCGGGGCCGAGGTCTTGCCTTCCCCGGACAGGGGCTTCAAGTCCTTGGTCTCCGCATACCCCGGCAGGATGAAATCCTTGCCCTTGGGCGCTTCCGGCTCCACTACCCGCTGGCCGTTTTCCCATTCCGCGTAATAAAGGGTATCACAGCCGGCGCACTTGAAGTTGCCGGTGTAATCCCAGTAGCTGTAGGGATCCAGGAAGTTACGGGTTTCGCATTTTTTGCAATCGTAATACAACGATACCTTAATTTCAGTCATATCGAGTCATTCCTCCCGTTAAGGATAGAATTAGGCTCCGGCTCAGGCCAGCCAAGGGGCCGGCCCGGCCGCGCTCCGGTTAGATGATTTCCTTGCCTTCAAACTCCCGGATCTGGTCCTGACTGAAGCCGCAGACCCGCTGGTAGATCTCTTCGTTGTCGGAGCCCACCGGGCGGTGCACGTGCTTCAACCGCGGCGGGGTCTCGCTCATCTTGTACATGGTTTTCTGGGTGAAGACGTCGCCGTAGTACGGGTCATCGTACCAGCCCAGGGAGCCCCGCTCCAGGAAGTGGTCGCAATTGGCCGCTTCCAGGATGGTGAGCAAGGGCTGGGAAATGATGCCGCTTAGACTGAAGATGCGGTTGGCTTCTTCCTTAGTCTTGTCTTTCAGGAACTCCTCGATGGCCGGGTAGATCTCTTCCTGGGCCCGGGCCTCGACGCGATCGTCGTGGCTGGCGTACTTTTTGCCCAGGTCGGGACGGCCGATGAGGTTCATCAGCTTGCCAAAATCTTCGTCCGTATACGCCTGGACGCAGATGTAGCCTTCTTCCTTTTCCGCCGGATGGTCCGAATGGGGATAGGAAGAGAGGCCGCAGGCGACGATGCCGTTGACGCAGATTTCCGTGTCCCAGTTGCCCCAGCGCATGCGCACAACACCGGTGCGGCCCCACAGGGGCAGGCCATACTCGGTGTAGCGGGTGGAGCCTTGCACCTGGGAGCACTCGAAGAAGTTGCCCAGGTTGGACACCGTGTCCCGCCAGTAGAGGCCGGCCAGTACGCCGGTGGAGACCAGCATGCCTACGGAGTAGTCCATGATCCAGGTGGTGTGTTTGCTGGGGAAGCCGGCGCTCGCCCTTCCAGCCCGGTGGCCGGTGAAGGAGAAGACGCCGCCCTTGGCCTGGCCCAGGATGTCGTAGGAGGCCCAGTTCCGGCCGGGGCCGAAGCCGCCGAAGCCGCCGCACCAGGCCAGCACGATACGGTTGTTCACCTCTTTACAGGCGCCGTAGCCGATCTTCCAGCGGTCGAAGGTGCCGGGCCGGTAGTTCCAGACCATGAAGTCCGACTTTTGCACCAGGCCGTAAAAGATCTCCTTGGCCTCCGGTTTGCGGTAGTCCAGGGTGACGAAGTATTCGTTGTGGTTGGCGCCCTGGAAGGCCGGGGAGGTGCCGCGGCCCGGGTTCCAGCGGGACACCGGGTAGAACCACGACTCGTTGTAAGGCGA
>PEWM01000283.1 GCA_002779455.1 Deltaproteobacteria bacterium CG07_land_8_20_14_0_80_60_11 | reverse complement strand
CTCAGCCCACGGCCCTCATCTGGGGAGCACAAGACCGCATCCTGCCCCCGGCCCAGGGGCGCTGGATAAAGGCCCACCTGCCCCAGGCGGAATTTCACCTTCTCCCCGAGGTTGGCCACGCCCCCCAGGAGGAAGCCCCCGCCGCGGTGAACAAAATTATCATTGATTTTGTGGGCCGTTCATTAAAGAATGGAGGTTATCATACCAAGTCGTAATCATAAGGTAATTTTTGGTAGCCGCAGGCTTCAGCCTGCGCATGCACAGGTTGAAAACCTGTGCCACCATTTGAATGCAAATTGGTATCAGACACCCCACCCTTCCACCGAAGGGAATAACCGTGAGGGAGGCTGACGGGCGCCTCCGCCCGCCACAGACATATGACGAAAAACATTATTCCTTTTGCCAGGGCCCAACGTTCCGTCAAGGAGGTAGTGGAGAAGTTCTATCACGAGCTGGATGACATCGAAGAGATCGTCATCATCGCCAAGGACCGGGAGGGCGAATGGATCTTCGCCAATTCGGAGCTGGAAAACGAGCTGGAGTGGATCGGCAGCCTCTATAAATTCATCAACAAGGCCATCCTGGAAGATGAGGAGGATTTTTAGGAAAAAACTCGGCTGACTTGGAGTAAGACCGCGGCCCGGGAGGCCTGCCGGGTTTTCTATTGAATTCTCTTAGCTTTTTTGTGATTAAATTCGTATATTTTCATATGGCACAATACAAATACACCCTGTATTTTGAGAATGAAGTGTTGCGTAAACGGCCCTATCTTCAAAAAGAATGGTGCATTAAGGTTTTGGAGAATCCTATCAGAATCGAACCTCAAGAAGGCAATCGTTGGCGATTCTGGGGTCGAGTCCAGGAGCTTGAAGGCAGAGTCCTGAGGGTTGTCACCCTTGAAGACAAAGTCACCATCCACAATGCGTTTCTTGATAGAGGATTCAAAGAATGAAGATTAGCTATTATCCTGATACAGACTCCCTGTACATTGATCTATCTGAGCAGCCAAGCACAGAGAGTCGTGAGATTTCCGAGGGGGTGGTGCTGGATTACGACGCCCAAGGGCGCTTGGTCGGCATCGATATCGACAATGCCAGCAATAAGGTTGAGCTTAAAAAGCTTACTCTGAGCAAACTCCCCGCCAGCGAACAAATAATCGCTGCTTAATTTCCCTTCCGGCTCCCCTATCTTCACCAGGGAAAACCGGCCCCTGGTGAGGGGCCGGTGGCTTTCCGCAAGAGGGGTGGTTAGGACCGCCGACGACGCCAGACAACCAGGCCCGCCAAGCCGGAGCCCAGGAGGAGCGCCGTGCCGGGTAAGGGAACAGGTCTCTCAATGATGCCGAATATCGAGTAATTATTGGACACATCGTTCCAAATCTTGGCTACCCCCAAAGACCGCAAATCCATATCGGCATAATCTTCCCCCCAAGAGTCGTCGGGTTGCCCTGGACCCCAATCGGTATAGGTCACTGGCTGGCCGCTGATCCATTGCCAGTTGCCCTCGGTGACCTTATCGGTAAAACCGATCCATAATAAACGATCGCCCTCTAAATTAGAAGCATAAGCAAAAGCAATCAGATGGGTTTCCTCATACGAGTCGTTGATGGTGACCAGGTGGCCCCCCGCCGACACCGCCTCGTTTTCCGCCAATTCCCAGGTGGTGGGGTTATTGGTCAGAGAATATTCTGACCCGCCGTATGTATGCCAGACCCAGGCCTGGACGCCCAAGGGATAGAACACCAGAATTGCCGACAAAACCAGGCCGAATACTAGTCTCAGCCTCCCTCCCGTTTGGCTCAAGTTTTCACTTAATTATCATTATTCTATTAATAAATTAATACGGATATTTTGTCAAATCTTTTTTAATTTTAAGGCGCACCTGGATTCTTGCACGACCAGAATTGTGAGCCACCAGCACCAAAAATGGCGCGTGAGACGCGCCCTACGCGTTCCAGATTTTAGCAGAGATGGTGCGCGGTGCGCACATGACATCGCCGGCGCCAATCCTCAGTTTTTGGCTGAAAGCTGACCGCTGATAGCTGATAGTTGTTTTAACCCAGGCCGTAATCGCCCGCGTTATCCACCGGCCCCAGGAGGGCCACGCCCCAGGCTTCCGGCCGGAGCAGGTCTTGGGCCACTTCCAGGACTTCCTCCGCGGTGACCTTCAGCAGGCCCGCGATGATGTCCGCCTGGGGGATATAGCGGCCGAAGTTCAGCTCATTTTTGGCCAGCCGCCCCATGAGATGGTCGCAATCCTCCGAGGCCAGAATGATGGAGCCCCGCAGGTTTTCTTTGGCCGCGGTCAACTCCGCCTCGGAGACTTTCTCCTGCTGCAACTGCTTGAGTTCCCGGCGGATGGCGGCCATGATGGCCGAAAGGTTTTGGGGACTCACCCCGGCGGAGATGCCCACCAGCCCGGCATCGCTGAAAAACTGGATGTAAGACTGGATGGCATAGGCCAGCCCCAGTTGTTCCCGAATTACCTGGAAGAGGCGCGAGCTCATGTTGCCTCCCAGGACCGACTGAAGCATGGTAGCCGCATAGCGCCGGGGATCGCCCGCCGGTAATCCCGGGGCCCCCAGGACCAGGTTGACCTGCTCCAGGTCACTGGACAAGACGTAGACCCCTGGATGGGTGGTAACGGCCTGGCGTTCCCGGCCGGGGGCGCCGTCGGCAAATCCTTCAAAACTGGCGGCCACCAGGTCCACCAGTTCCTGGTGCCGGACCCGGCCGGCGGCCGCCACTACCGTGTCCGCGGGCCGGTAGGCGATGCCGCGGTAAGCCAGCAGGTCTTCCCGGCGGACCGTGGCGATGCGCTCCGCTTCCCCTAAGATGGGCCGCCCGAAGGCGTTGTCCCCCCAGAAATTCCGGGCAAAATGGACCTGAACCAGTTCTTCCGGGTTGTCATCCTGGGCGTAAATCTCTTCCAGGATGACCTGCCGTTCCCGGTCCAGGTCCCCGGCCGCCAGTTGGGACCTGAGGACCAGGTCGCCCAACAGGTCCACCACCCGGGGCAGATGCTCCGCCAGGACTCGCCCGTGGAAGCAGGTCTGCTCCTTGCTGGTGAAGGCGTTGCACAGGCCGCCTAGCTGGTCGATTTCCCGGGCGATGTCCATGACGGTGCGCCGGGGGGTACCCTTAAAGGCCATGTGCTCCAGGAAATGCGTCAGACCGTTCTCGGCGCCGGTCTCGTCCCTGGAGCCCGCGTTGAGCCAAATCCCCACGGCCGCCGAATGGAAGTGGGGCAGTTCCTCGGTAACGACCCGAAGACCGTTACTCAGGACGCTTTTTTGGTTCACGCCGGCCCCGGCGATCGGATTCGTCCGGTTGGGGGTTGTCATTGGGGATCAAGGCCTTGCGGGACAGGCGAATCTTCCCCTGGCGGTCCACATCCAGCACCTTGACCATCACCACGTCGCCTTCCTTGAGGATCTCGTCCACGGTTTTCACCCGGCGATGGGCCAGTTCCGAAATGTGGACCAGGCCGTCGGTGCCCGGCAGGATCTCCACAAAGGCGCCGAAGTCCATGAGCTTCTTGACGACGCCCCTGTAGGTGGCGCCGATTTCCGCCTCCGCGGTGATCTCATTGATCATCCGGATGGCCTCGTCGGCCGCTTTCTGGTCGGACGACGAGATGTGGATACGGCCGTCGTCTTCGACGTCCATCTTGACCCCGGTGGCGGCCACGATCTTCTTGATCATTTTGCCGCCGGGTCCGATCACGTCCCGAATCTTGTCGGGATTGATGGTGATCACGATGATCTTGGGGGCGTGTTCCTTCAGGGTGGGCGACGGCGCGGCGATGGTCTCGGCCATCTTGCCCAGGATGTGCAGCCGGGCCTCCCGGGCCTGGCTCAACGCCTGGCCCATGATCTCCCGGGTCAGCCCCGTCATCTTGATATCCATCTGGAGGGCGGTGATCCCCTGGCTGGTGCCGGCCACCTTGAAGTCCATGTCTCCGATGGAGTCTTCATCGCCCAGGATGTCGGACAGCACCGCCACCCGGTCATCCTCCTTGATAAGCCCCATGGCCACCCCGGCCACCGGAGCCTTGATGGGCACCCCGGCGTCCATCAGGGCCATGGAGGCCCCACAGATCGTCGCCATGGAGGAGGAGCCGTTGGAGGAGAGGATTTCGGACACGATGCGGATGGTATAGGGAAACTCTTCCGCCGAGGGCAGCACCTGGGCAATGGCCCGCTCGGCCAGGGCCCCATGCCCGATTTCCCGCCGCCCCGGACCCCGGATCATGCGGGTCTCCCCCACCGAATATGGGGGGAAATTATAATGGAGCATAAAGGCCTTGAAGGTTTCGCCCACCAGGGTCTCGATTTTCTGTTCATCCGAGGGGGTGCCGAGGGTGGTGACGGCCAGGGCCTGGGTTTCGCCCCGGGTGAAGACCGCCGAACCGTGGGTGCGGCTCAACAGGCCGACTTCCCCGGTGATGGTGCGGACGTCGGTGAAGCTGCGGCCGTCGATGCGGCGCTGCTCCGCCAGCATCATGTTCCGCACCAGCTTTTTTTTCACCTCCGAAATGAGGCCGTTGGCTTCTTTTTCCCGGCCCTCCACCTCAGGGCCCAGGGCCGCCAGAATCTCCTGCTTTACCTGGTCCATGGCTAGATGCCGGGCCTCTTTTTCCGGCTTGTTCATCGCCGCCAGGATATTGTCCCCGCCCAAAGCCTCGATTTTCTGGCGCAGCTCCGAGTTATCCGGCAGCTCCGGGAGTTCCCGTGTGGGCCGGCCGATCTCCTGGGCCATGCCCTGGATAAGATCCAGGATGGGCTTGAGCTGCTCCTGGGCGAAGAACAAGGCCTCCAGCACTTCTTCTTCCTGGACCATCTGGGCCCCGGCCTCCACCATCACCAGGCCCTGAGGCGCCCCGGCCACGGTGAGATTCAGGGTGCTCTCTTTCAGTTGGGAATTGGTGGGATTGACCACCAGCTGCCCGTTGACTTTGCCCACCCGCACCGCAGCCACCGGGCCGTTAAACGGGATGTCGGAAATCGCCAGGGCCGCCGCGGCCCCGTTCACGGCGACGATATCCGGATCAATCTCCATGTCTCCGGAGAGCACCGTGGCGATGATCTGGATTTCATTGACCACCCCTTTGGGGAACAGTGGCCTCATCGGCCGGTCAATGAGCCGGGAGGTCAGGGTCTCCTTTTCTGAGGGGCGGCCGATCTCCCGCCGGAAAAAGCTCCCGGGTACCCGCCCGGCGGCGTAAGCTCTCTCCATGTAATCCACCGTCAGGGGCAAGAAGTCGATGCCTTCCCTGACTGAGTCGGACATGACCGCGGTAACCAGCACCGCATTCTCCCCATAACGCACCAGCACTGAGCCGCTGGCCTGTTGGGCCAAGTGGCCCGTTTCGAAATGGAGGTCTCGCCCCCCGATTGCTACTGAGTATATTTTTGGCATGATATTTTGTTGAGCCTCCTACTTTCTCAGGCCGAGTTGCTCGATCAAGGCCCGGTAACGTTCGATGTCTTTGTCTTTCAGATAGTTCAGGAGGCGCCGGCGCTGACCCACCAGCTTGATCAATCCCCGACGGGAATGGTGGTCCTTGGCATGGACCTTGAAATGATCCGTCAAGTAACTGATTCGTTCGCTCAAGATGGCCACCTGGACTTCCGGTGAGCCGGTGTCGGCGTCATGCACCCGGTAGCGATCGATAATCTCCCGTTTCTGTTCCGTATTTAAGGCCACGTCTTCCTCCTTTTTTAGCGGTCAGCTTTCAGCTTTCAACCGTCAGCTAAAACTCCACGGCCCTATGGCGATCTTGACCGCGTTTTTTATCTTTACAAGGTTGGTCAGAGGCAACGGCGGGCAGTGCCCGCCCTACACATCTGCTCACTGCTCACTGCTCACTGCTCACTTACCCCAAACACCCGCACCGGGGCCAGGACCGTCTGGGGCGTCAGGTTCCTCACCTGCGCCACGGCCACAAGGGTGGCGTCGGACAAAACCCGCACCCGCTCCCCGTCCGGTAAATCCTCCCCCGGCCGCACCAGGAGCTGCCCCTGGCGCAACCGCCGGGCCTCGGCCGGGCCAATCTCAACCGGCCGCATCCCCGGCAGGCATTGAGCCAGCGGGATGATCCTGGGCGCCAGTTCCTCCCGGCCCAGTTCAGCCAGGGCCGCCAGGTCCAGGGCCTCTTCCACCCGAAACGCGCCCACCGCCAGGCGGCGGAGAGCCGCCAGATGCGCCCCGCATCTTAGGGCGTCGCCCATATCCTTGGCCAGGGTGCGGACATAGGTGCCCTGGGAGCACTTCACCGTCATGGTGAACTCCGGGATGGCCACCTCGTCCACCGTCAGTTCATAGACCGTCACC
>PEWM01000206.1 GCA_002779455.1 Deltaproteobacteria bacterium CG07_land_8_20_14_0_80_60_11 | reverse complement strand
AGCGTCACCGTTGCGGGGGGCAGATCCCGCCAGTTGGGCTTCTTGGCCTGGATCTCCACCCGGGCCCCGGCCAGGGCGCCGGCGGGGAGGTGGAACTGAGCCAGAAAACCGCCCTGGCTGCCGGTGACCATGGCCGGTTTTTTGCCCTCCGGCCTGACGTGCCGGCCGTTGACCAGCACCTCCACGCCGGCTTCCCTGACGCCCCGGCCTTCCGGGTTGAGGATCGAACCGGCCAGGCTCAGGCGGTCCTGGGGGCCGGGGCCGGCGGCCCGGGCGGTGGCGGCGCTCAGGCCGGGGGTGAGAATTAACCATAAAATTATGAGCCAAAAAAGCCGATGTCTCTCAGTCATTGGCGCCTTCCGGTCGTGGCTAAAAGCCGGGAGATAGGTTCTGGGTAGCGGTTAAAATGAGAAAGTCCGGGGAGGGGCGGGGAGGCCTGAGCCTCGCCCTCCCCGGACTTTTAGGTTTACTGGCTGGGTGTTAAGGACCGTAACGGGGTTGCAACCGGCCAGCGGACGCGGGGTGAAGAGGTGGGGAGGGTGGCGGAAGGCGTTTCCGGTCCTCCCCTTATATAAAAACCGGCGCTCGCTACACCTTGGGCGCCAACACCGGCATACTCAGCATGGGTGGTATTATTGCTCTGCATGGCGGTTGCAAATATTTACGGTTAAGCCTGGTCGCCCAGCACCACCTTGGCGATCTCATTGAACAGGTCGCTCAGGCGGATCATGCCGGCCACTTTGCTTGCCTGGATCACCGGCATCAGGCCGACGTTTTCCTGGATCATCAGGTACAGGGCCTTGACGATGGGGGCGCTGCCGTCTACGGTGGCCTTAATGGGGCTCATGACCTCACTCACCGGCCGCTGGGACGCCGCCCTCATATTAGGCCCCAAAAGATCACCCATGAGGACGGTCAGGCTGGGGTCCATTTTGACGAGGCTGGTCTCTTGGAGAAATTTGGGCTCCAGGCCTTTGATAATATCCCGTAAAGTCAACATTCCCATGAGCTGGTATTGTTCATCAAAGACCAGCACGGCCCGGGGCTCAAAGGCGCCTTCAAACTTGACGGCGGCTTCCCGGATAATGGCCATGGCCTGGCGCAGGGTGAACCAGTAGGGAATGTGGGGATAGTCCTCCAGGGGGATCATGAGATCCTTGACTTTTTTATCGTTCGCCATGGCACAACTCCTCGGAGGCCGCCTCTTGTTACATTATTCACAAAAATTTGGTTACCTTTGTAAGGGAGTTGGCTTAAAAAGTCAAGTTAATAATGGGGCATGCCCTGGTTTTCCCTTGGATAAAAAAATGACTAAGTGTAATGTTTCACAAGCCCCGGGGCTGGTTATATTCGGGGCCTTGCCGGTAAACGGGTTAAGGGTGGGGCGGCCGTCCCTGGCCGCCTCTCGCTGGCGGGCACGGAGGCCCGCCCCACCGAGCTATTTTCATACCAAGTCGCAATCATAAGGTAATTTTGGGTAGCCGCAGGCTTCAGCCTGCGCATGCACAGGTTGAAAACCTGTGCCACCATTTGAATGCAAATTGGTATCAGGGGCGTAAAACGCACCCGGCCTGGAGCTGCGGGTAAAACACCGGCGGCCCCGACCGGGGCCGCCGGCTTACTGAGGGGTAGAGCTATACTACAGCTCAATCCTGGGTCTTGACCACCAGGACCGAGCAGGGAGAGTAGGTTACCACCTGGGAGGCGGTGCTGCCCAGGAAGGAGCGGGTCTTGCCAGCCAGGCCGCGGCTGCCGATGACGATCAGGTCGGCCTGCTGCTCTTTGGCCACCCGGACGATCTCATCGGCAGGGGAGGCCCCGGTGGCCAGGATCACTTCGGCGTCGACGCCTTGGGCCTGGGCCGCTTCCCGGGCCTTGGCCAGGGCGATTTCGGCCTGGGCCTTCATCTTCTCGGCGATATAGACCCCTTCTTCCAACTCCGGGATCTGAATGGCCACGGCGGTTAAGACTACGGAGGCCAGAGCCTGGGTTTTGGCCAGGTCGCAGGCCGTTTCCACGGCTTTCAGGGAGTAAGCCGAACCATCCACGGGAACCAGGATCTTCATGTTAGGCCCCTCCTTTGCCGGCATAGGCGGCCTTTTCGGCCTGCTCTTTCTTAAAGCCGTTCCACAGCTTGACCATAATCACCAGGCACATACCCAGGGCGGCGCACATCACCACCCAGGAGGCGGCGGTAGTAAGGTTGAACTGCTTCAGGGCCACGGAGGAGCCGGCCAGGATGATCATGATGGCAAAGAGCAGCCGGATGCCGTAGCCCCGGATGTACTTGACCGCGGTGACGCCGATCTGAGCCCCGATGGCCGCGCCGCAGAGCATCAGGACCGCGGCGATGATCTCCACCCGGCCCTTGATGCCGTAAGTGAAGCAGCCGTAAGCGCCGGAGAACAGCACCGAGAAGAGGTCAGTGCCCACTGCGATGGCCGTGGGGCAGCCGATCAGGTAGATCAGGGCCGGCATACGGATGAAGCCGCCGCCCACCCCCAGGAGGCCGGAGAGCCAGCCGGTAAAGAGAAACACCCCGCTCACCGTCCAGAAGGAGATGGTGATGCCCGAGGTCGGGAAGTGCATCATGGGGGGCAGGTTCCAGGATTTCCGAGCCGGCGGCGCCAATTCCGCCCGGGCCGCCTCGGCCACCTTGGCGGCCTGGGCCGCGGCGCGTTTATCCTTGGTGGCGTAATCGTAGAGCATGTAGATGCCCAGCCCGAAAAGCAGCACCATATATAAATAACGCACCACCGGGCCGGCTATTCCCAGCCGGGTCAGCCACATGACGTTCTGGGCGCCGATCTCCACGCCGATGACCGAGCCCACGATGGATAAGAGACCCAGTTTCATGTCCACATTGCCCATCTTGCGGTGCTTGGCGGTGGCGACGATGGATTTGCCGAAGATATGGGCCAGGTCGGTGCCGATGGCGTAGGCCATGGGGAAGCCGAAGATGTTCAGCGCCGGGGTCACCACCCAGGCGCCGCCGACTCCGAAGAAGCCGCCCAGCACCCCCACCGAAAAGCCGATAGCCACCAGGATGAGGGCATTGAATTGCATCTCGGCAATGGGTAAATATACATTAAAAATATCAAGCATTGCGCAGTTCCTCCCCTCCGGGTGTTATTCGTGGTGCTCGATCTTGTGGGTTTCCATGCCGATCATCTTCAAGATGATGTCGGCGACCAGGGCGATGAGCATGCCGACCACGCCCATGAGCACGGTGACGATGATGGCGTATAGCCACATATTGTCGTTATACCAGCTAGCGAAGAAGTAATTGATGCCGCTCAATTTCGTCACATCGATTTTCTTCTGCAATGCCTCAGCCTTCTCCGCCGCGGCCCACACCAGGGTGCTGGGCCCGCTTAGTAAAATCAGGTTAGAGATAATGACCAAGAGCCGTTTCACCGTTGTTCACCTCCCTTCAATCCGTTGAATTTATGGCGCTAGCCTCCGGCCAGGCTACCTGAGTTCAGTTTTTTTTGCCTGCCCATTATCTAGGCAATGCCCGTGCCAAGCGATGGGGGGAAAAATGGGCGTCGATTAACTGTATAAGAATAAACGAAAAACATGGGGTAAGGGGCATTTTCCCCCGAAGGGTGGTGAGCCTTTTCTGTCAGGATTTTTTACAGTGTGTAAAACCTGTGAGGCGGTGGATTAGCCAAAATAAACTTGAGGCTTATCCGGCGGTGAATTTCCGGCTATAATGGAGTAACATATCCCTTTAAAAGCTTACTTTTGAGCTAAAAAGTATTATCCTGCTTAAGGCAATCGGGGTAAATTCCACCAGGGACGCATATGGGTCTGTTTGATTTTTTCCGCCGCAAAAAGAGGGCCGGCGCCTCTGCCCCTAAGTTGAGAGAGATCTGGTGCGGTTTCCAGCAGATATTGGCCGGCAATAACGAGGTCATGGGCCTCATCGGCAGCCTGGAAGAGATGCTGGTGAGCCAAAAGGATCTGGACCTTGCCTATCTTAAATCCCGGATTTGGCTGTTGGACCAGCATTTTGCCTCTCTGGTGGCGGCGCTCAAAAAGATTTCCGGGGCCAAGTACCCGGATTTGGAGGCGGCCCGGGTCCGGATCAAAGCGGCCATCCATCAGCGCCTGGAAGAGGCGGCGCCCTTCCCCCCCAGCCCCCTGATCGTGCGCCTGGAAGAGGCGGGGCCCGAGCTGCTGGCGGCCCTGGGAGGCAAAGCGGGCAATCTGGCCCGGGTCAAAAACCAGATGGGCCTGCCGGTGCCCGACGGCGTGGTGGCCACCCTCTCGGCCTATAAGCTCTTCATGGAGCAGGAACTGCCAGGCGGGGGCGGCACGCTCCTGTCCCGGCTCAAGTCCGGGCTGCATAACGTGGACCTGGAGAGTGAAACCCTGATGGGGCAAGTTTCCCGGGAGTTACAGGACCTGGTCCTGGCCCAGCCAATTCCTCCCGAACTCGCCGGCGCCCTCATCCAGGAAGCCCGGCGCCTGGCCCCTTCAGAGGACCATACCCTCACGGTGCGGAGCAGCGGGGGCCGGGAAGATATCGTCGCATCGTTTGCCGGCCAGTACGAGACCTTCCTGGGGGTGGCGCCGGCAGAGGTCCCCGACCGCTGGCGCCGGGTGGTGGCCAGCCAGTTCGGGGAGGGGGCCATTATTTACTTCAAACTCCAGGGCCTGCTGCTGGAAGAGGCTGCCATGGGGGTCTTGATCCAGCGTCTGGTGGACGCCCGGAGCGCCGGGGTCATGTTAACCACGGACCCGGCCGGCGCTGAGCCTGAAAACCTCTTGATCAGCGCTACCTGGGGGCTGGCGGCCGACCTGGTGGCCGGCAGGATGGCCGGCGATGAATACCTGGCCGCCAAGGCGAACGGCCGCCTGCTCCAGGCCCGGTATGGCCGCAAAGAACACCTGCTCCAGGTCCGGGAGGGCCGGCTTTCGAGGCGTCCGGTAGCGCCGGAACTGATAGAGGCCCCGGTGTTAGAGGCGGGCGACCTGGAGCGCCTTTCGTCTTATGCCCGGATTTTAGAGGCCCATTGTGGCTGCCCCCATTGTGTAGAGTGGGTCAAGGATGCCCAGGGGGACCTCCAGGTGGTGCAATCCCGCCACCTTCTGCCTGCCGATAATGCGCGGCGCCCCCCCCAGGGCATGGCGGAGGCCGCCGCCGGGGTCCGGGTGCTTCTGAGTGGCCACGTTGGCTCGCCGGGGGTGGCCGCCGGTCCGGTCTGGCCTCTGGCCCCTGGGCGCAGCCTGGCCGAGGTGCCTCCCGGGGTGGTGCTGGTGGTTCCCCGGACCACCCCGGAGCTGGCCCCGGTGTTGCCCCGGATAGCCGCCCTGCTGGCCGAGATGGGTTCGGCCACCGGCCACCTGACCCTGGTGGCCAGGGAATATGGCGTCCCGGCCCTGGTGGACGCAAGGGGCGCGGCAGAACTGCCCGAAGGGGAGGTGGTGACGGTGGACGCTTACCACGGCAAGGTTTATCAGGGCCGGGTGGAGGAACTGCTGGGCTATCAGACTTCCCACCCCCGGCATTCCCCTGATTCGCCTATCCTGGCGCGGGTCCGGGCCGTGGCCGATCTGATCATCCCCTTGAACCTGATGGACCGGCGCAGCCAAGAGTTCCGGCCGGAGAATTGCCGCACCTACCACGATATCACCCGTTTTACCCAGGAGAAAGCCATCCAGGTAATGTTCGGCCTCATGGACGACGTCGCCCAGGGCCGGGTGCCGGCCCTGAAACTTCTGAAGCTCAAAACCGCGCTGCCACTCAACCTCCACCTGGTGGACCTGGGGGATGGCCTGGCCAGCCACGAGACCCCGGTGCCTCCCGAAGATATCATCTCCCGGCCCATGCGGGCCTTGTGGCGGGGCATCAGCTATCCCAACATCACCTGGGCCGGTCCGGTGCCGGTGAATGTGGGCGGCTTTTTGCAAGTGCTGGGGCAATCGGCCATTAATCCCCCGGAGAAGTTCTGGGACAAGACCTATGCCATCGTGGCGGCCAACTACGTCAATTACGCCTGCCGCCTGGGTTATCATTTCCAAAGCGTGGACAGCTATATCGGCGACGTGCCCGGGAATAACTATATCAACTTTACCTTCAAGGGGGGGGCCGCCGACGATACCCGGCGCATCCGCCGCATCCGGCTTATTGCCACGGTGCTGGAGCGTTTGGATTTTACCACGGAGATTTCCGGCGATGTGATCCGGGCCCGCTTCCGCCGGCGCCCGTCCCCGGAGATGGAAGACCGGCTGGATCTCGTGGGCCGCCTGATGGCTTACGTGCGGCAGCTGGATATGCTCATGAAGGATGACAACATCAGCCAGGTCCTGGCGGAACGCTTCCTGGCCGGACATTATGACCGGCCGGGGGAAGAGGGCAAAGCCGAGGAGACCGGCAATTAACTGGCAGAGTTGAATTTACCGACCCTGCCCATTCGACGAGTGGCACACATGATGGACATTTTCCCGGCGCTGGTCTGCCCCGCCAGATGGGGCAAATTGATGGTCTGCACCGACGCCTCCGACGAGGGGCAGAACGCGGTAGCCCTTACCCTGGAACTGGCCCGGGCCTGCGACAGCCAGGTCTTCGCCGTCCAGGTGCTGCAAGTCGTCCCGGAATTCCAGGCGGTGGCGCCGGATTTGCGGGCTACCCTGGAAAGAGGAATACAGGAGAATATGGCGGTCATCAAGGCCGCCGCCGACCAACTGGGGGTGTCCCTTAAGCCCGTGATGCCCGAGGGCCAGTTGCCGCATGCCGCCATCGTGGCGGCCGCCGAGAAGATCCGCCCCGACCTGATCATCATGGGCCGGTGCGGCAAATCCGCCCTGGCCCGCATCTTGATGGGCAATGTCACCGCCCGGGTCATCGGCCACAGCCCGGTAAACGTCCTGGTGGCGCCCCGGGGGGCGGCGTTGGCTTTCCAGCGCCTGCTTGTCGCCTCGGATGGCTCAACTTACAGCGAATCGGCCTGGAAACTTGCCCTGTCCATGGCCAAGCAGGCGAAAAGCCGGCTGATCGGCGTGGCGGTGGCCCCGGAGGAAGGCGATATCATTGATGCCAAGGCCATTATCCGCCGGATGCTCACCACCGCCAGCCGGGCCGGGGTGCACTTCAAGGGGGTTAACCCCCAGGGAGTCGCACCGGATACCGGCATCATCCAGCAGGCCATCAAAAATGAGGTGGACCTGATCATCGTCGGCAGTCATGGGCGCACCGGATTGAAGAAACTCCTCATGGGGAGCGTTACCGAACGGGTTATCGGCGGCTCCCCCTGTCCCATTCTGGTGGTCAAGCAGCCTGCCTGAAAGTTGTAAGAGGAAAGGCCGGGACCCTTGGTGCGAATTATGAATCAAAGCCTCCAGGGCAATGCGTGTTTATCCCCTCTCCCTTGCGGGGGAGAGGACTATGTGAGAGGGAATGCATCTGCTTTTCCGCTCCCGTTTCTAACCCGGACTCACCACCGTGAGGCCAATTTGGGAGAAAATCTATGTCTGCTGCCAGCCCTTCAACCCCTTTCCCCAAAATCCTGGTGTGCACCGACGGCTCCCCTGACAGTGAAGGGGCCATCACCGCCGCCCTTAATCTGGCCAAGACCACCGGAAGCACGGTCTTTCTCCTGGAAGTGCTCTTTTTCCTGGCGGGATATGAGCTGCAGTCGCCGGATACCCTGGCGCCGCCGATGGTCAACCTGGAATTGATGCAGGTCCAGGAGACCGCGGCAAGGGAGCGGTTGGAGACCTGGAAAGCCGAGGCCGCCAGGGAGGGGGTAACCCTGGAGCCTCGGGTCCGTACCGGGTCCTCGGCCTATGACGGCATCCTGGAAGAAGCCGATGAACTAAAGCCCGACCTGATAATCATGGGCCGCCACGGCTATACCGGCCTGACCCGGTTGCTCATGGGCAGCGTCACCGCCCGGGTCATCGGCCACAGCCCGGTAAACGTCCTGGTGGCGCCCCAGGGAGTCCCCTTGAATTTTCAACGCCTTTTGATCGCCAGCGACGGTTCGCCCTTCAGCGAGGCCGCCTGGACCGAAGCTCTCACCCTGGCCAAAACCATGGGCAGCGCCCTGATCGGGGTTTCGGTGGCCGCCGCCGACCGGGATATTCCGGCCGCCACGGAAGTGGTCCGGGGCCTGGAGGCGGCAGCCAGCCAGCAGGGCATCGCCCTGGACACCATGATTCCCGTAGGCCGGCCGGAGGAGGGCATCGTCAAGGCGGCTGAATTCAAGCAGGCCAGCCTCATCATCCTTGGCAGCCACGGCCGCACCGGCCTGAAACGGCTCCTCATGGGCTCCGTGGCGGAACGGGTCATCGGGAACGCCAAATGCCCCGTGCTGGTGGTGAGGAAGAAGTAAAGACGGTTTTCGGTAGGGAAATCAAGGGTGCGCACTGCGCACCAAATAGATGTAGGGCGGGCACTGCCCGCCATTTCATCCCGCCCCCAAGCTCCTGCTTAGGGACGCATATAGACGCCAGGCCCTGATTGGCAACCAGAACGTCACCGCTGGCCGGTTTTTGAGCCAAGCAGGGCTTTGAACCCAAACGGGTTCCCAGGCAGGAGATTGGAAACCAGAAGAAAAAAACCAGCCCGCCATGCCTTTTTTATAAAGCCGACCCGGCGGGTCGCCCCTACTTGTTCTCTTTCAACGCCTCCCTAATCCTCTCCGGCAGTTCCCGCGCCCGCCAGTCCGGCCCGATGGCCACCAGGGTGGCGGCGCCTTCGGCCAGGAGTTCCCGGCCCGTTTCCGGATAAAACTCGAAGCGGAATACGAAAGACTTGGCCCGGACCTCCTGGATGCGGGTCTCGATGCGGAGCAGATCGCCATAGCGGCTGGGACGCCGGAACCGGCCCCAGGCCTCCACGATGGGCAGGCCAAACCCCTCGGGCACGTTCTTGAAGGTCTCGTCGGGCGGCAGGCCGCAGGCCCTTAAAAATTCCTCGATGGCCCGGTGGCAATAGCGGAAATAGCTGACAAAATAGACGATGCCGTAAGGGTCGGTGTCCCCGAAGCGCACCCGTACTTCGGTGTGGTGGACGCCGTTTTCCAGAGTTTCCGTTGGCTTAGTGGGCATGTGGGTCCTCCGAGATCACGGGGCCCGGTTCTGGCCGGGACCATGGCGCCGACGCTCTTCCGAGATGAGCAACCGAACCCGCTCCGGTATCTTATTACAAACGGACTTAATTGTGAAACTTTTCATTGAGTGGCGCCGGCCTCTGGCCGGTGGAGAAAACAATGGTTTTCAGAGGATTCGCCCACAGGCTGGAAGCCTGCGCCACTGTTACCCAGGGATTCACGGCGTCCTGACGCTCCGGCCAAGGGGCCAAGTATTATATGGTAAAAGAGAGAAGTTTCACACATGCGGGTTGACAGGCGCCGCAAAAGCAAATAATCTTCCCTAGTCCGTTAAAATCGTCCCCGCCTTTTTGAAGGA
>PEWM01000211.1 GCA_002779455.1 Deltaproteobacteria bacterium CG07_land_8_20_14_0_80_60_11 | reverse complement strand
CGGGGCCGTGGTCACCGCCGAAGAGCACATGGTCACCGGCGGCCTGGGCAGCGCGGTGAGCGAAATCCTCGGCGAACATTGCCCGGCGCCCTTAAAACGCATCGGCTTACGAGACACTTTTGGCATGTCAGGGAAACCCGAAGAACTCTTGAAACATTACGGTCTGACCGCTGACGATATCAAGCAGGCGGCTTATAAGGTCATCGCCCGGAAAGCCAACCACCTGGCCTCGCCGGTCATGGATCTCAAAGCCCCCGGTCTGGCAGGGAGGTAAAGTTAGTCCCGTGAATCAACCCAAAGTTTTGAAAACCCCAGGCCTCGGATGGCTCCGGTCACCCCGGCGGTTAGGATTGATCCTGGCGGCCCTGGGTCTGGCGGCGTATTTCCTGCTGCCGGCCTGGGCGGCCCCCCCCGCCTCCAACTATGACTCCCTGCGCCTTTACACCGAGGCCCTCTTCGAGGTCTCCCAGAAATATGTCTGGCCCAAGAATGAAGAGGACTTGATCAACGGCTCCCTCAGGGGGATGATGAACTCCCTGGACCCGGATTCCTCCTTCCTCACGGCCAAGGAATATCAAAACTATCTCCAGGGACAACAGCCCGTGTTGGCCGAAGCCGGAGTGGATTTGATCGTCAAAGACGGCCTCGTCACGACGGCCAGCGTCATCGATGCCGGCCCCGCCTCCCGGGCCGGTCTGAAGCCCGGCGACCACATTTTCAAGATTAACGGGCAGATGGTGCGCAACCTCACCACCCAGGAGGCCACCCGGCGCTTCCAGGGCGCCCCCAACACCGCTTTTAAGTTGCAGGTGGTCCGTAACGGCGAGGTCAAACCCCTGGATCTGACTATCACCCTGGAACCCCTGGGAGTGAGCACCGTCACCACCCGCTACCTGGAAAACCAGGCCGCTTATCTCCGCATCCGTTATTTCAATAACGAAACTCCGGTGGAGTTGGACACGGCGTTGAACAATATCAAACAGCATAAACCGCCGGTCAGAGGCATTATCCTGGACCTGCGCAACAACGCCCGGGGCTCCATGGAGGAGGCGGTGCGCAGCGCTTCCCTGTTTTTGGGGAACCAGCAGATCGTGATAGCCAAAGGGCGTTCCCCCAAGACTGAACAATCCTATACGGGCAAAGACCGGGACCTGGTGTTCAAAACGTTACCCCCCATGGTGGTGCTGGTGGATGAGGGAACCGCCCGGGCGGCGGAGATCATGGCCGCAGCCCTCCGGGACCAGGCCCGGGCCACGTTGCTGGGCGCCAAAACCCTGGGCCTGTGCGGCCTCACGAAAGCGTTCCCCCTGGAGGATGGCTCCGCCCTGGTGATGACCGTGGCCCAGTGCTATGGCCCCAAGGGAGAAAAAATCCAGGGCAAAGGCCTGGAACCCGAGGTCCCGGGGCAAAAGCCCCAGGCTGCTAAGGCTCAAGAAAAGGCGCCGGCCCAAGTGAAATCTCCGGAGCAGGACCCCTGGGTGCAGCAGGCGAATGATCTGTTGACCTCCGGCAAACCGAAGCCGGTGGCCCAGAAGGATGAAACCTCATAACGTAATACCAAAAATGGAGGTGAAAATTATGAGGACCGAAGAAATATTGCAGATGGTCAAGAGTAGGTACGGTAAATTTGCCGAGACAGGAGGCCGCAAGGAGTCTTGTTGACCCAGCAAAGGGCAGCCCAGTTCGGGCTATGCAGTGGATCAGCATCTCTATAGCCAGGGAGAGCTTACGCTGGTGCCGGAGGTGGCGCTCAACCTCTCGCGGGGTTGTGGTAACCCTGCCGGTTTCGCTGATATTCAGTCCGGGGAGGTAGTGGTAGATTTCGGCTGCGGAGGGGGCATAGATGTCATCCTGGCGGCTCACAAGGTCGGTCCGCAGGGGAGGATAATAGGAATAGACTTTGCTCCGGAGATGATCGAGAGGGCCAAGCAGGCCATCGAGGCGGCGGGCTTGCAAGAACGGGATATCGAGCTTCGCGTTGCGGATATGGCTATCCCCCAGCTCCCTGATAGCTGCGTGGATGTAGTAATCTCCAACTGCGTCATTAATCTGATCCCTGATAAAGCCGCGGTGTACCAAGAAGCCTCTCGCATCCTGAAACACGGTGGCCGGGTCGCCATTTCGGATATCGTCCTCACCGAGAAAATCGATTCCGAGCTCAAAGAGCGGTTTCAAGCAACCTGGCCCGGATGTTTGGGAGGGGCGATTCCTGAAGATGAATACCTTAACATGATACGGGAAGCGGGCTTTGCCGAGATACGGATTGTGGCCCGGCATCTCCTAACTCCGATGGAATTGGAAGCCATGGCCTGTTGTCCCGGCGAAGAATTTACGCCTCATCCTGCCAAGGAGGATCTTATCGCGGTGCAGGGCAAAGTGAGCAGCATCAAGTTCAGAGCCATTAAGCATCTTCACTAGACCTTTTATTGAGTAAAAGCCTTGGCCAAACCAAGGCGTTCGAGATGACGCCAACCCCAGGCCTTAACGCGGGGCAAGAAACATGCTAAAGGTCGACCCACATCCAGATTATCCTCCAGAGGATGGCAGGTATCTCAGGGGGAATGATTTTTCGCCTATTGCTGTAGCCATTATCTTGAACCGTGACGAAGACAAAATTCCTCCGGAGATCGAAAATCTTATCCGGGCTGGAATAGAAACAGGCGCGGCTCTCTCTGGAAGTGTGCAAACTGAAAATATTGGCTTTGAGAAAATAGTGTGCAATATCGTGGCAAACCCTAATATCCGTTACTTGATCCTCGGCGGACCGGAATCTGAAGGCCATTTAACCGGAGAAGCACTTAAAGCTTTGATCCGCCATGGTGTTGATGAAAAGAAGCGGATCACCGGGACTGATGCCCCCCACCCTTTTCTTTTCAACTTACCCATGGAGATGATTGAACGTTTCCGTAAGCAGCTATCTCTAATCGATCTTCAATTTGAAGGAGATCCGGGGATAATTAGAAAGGCTGTTTGGTCCTGCTACCAGGAAAGCCCTGTGGAATTTCGGGGCTATTCCTTGTACGACCCGGGTGCATATCCTGAGGCGCCTCTAAGCGGTAAGCTGACATGGCGTGTCACCCAGCCCTGGGCTGAGGTCCTCGATGAGAAGGAACGTGCGGCAAAAATAAGAGCGCAAGAATTTATGGAGCGGTTGAGGGCAAGAACCAAGAAAGAGCCAGACGAGAAGTCATAAGAAGAGGGACGGCAGATGACCCGTCGCTGCAGCCGGTTAAGTCCCCCTTTTCTAAAGGGGGATTTAGGGGGATTATTAAGGGCTTATTTATAATCCCCCCCCGCCCCCCTTTAAGAAAGGGGGGAATTGACTCCCAAAATAGCGCGTAATTTAGCTCATGGAATAATTCTTAATTATTTATGGAATGTTATATTAAACCTATCATAACGTGTGGCGAGGTCGGCGGTCGGGCTGATTGGTCTGCTGCCGGACCCTGTCTGCGCATCTAAGGTGATTCAGCACATGAGGTTACGGAAATCTTGGCTTTGGGGTGGCGCGGCCTTGGTCTTGGGCCTGGCCCTGGGTTGGAGTCTCGCCGGACCCGTGGCGGTCTTTGGCCAGAACCCGGCGGTTCCGGGGGTCGCCAGGGGTCTGCAACCCTCGCTCTCTCCTTCTCCGGTCAGCGACGCCAAGCTGAAAGTGTTCGCTCAGGCCCTGGCCCTCATTGAGGAACAGTATGCCGAGCCCAAAACTACCAAGGACCTGGTCTACGGCGCCATCCAGGGCACCTTGGGGACCCTGGACCCCCATTCGTCGTTCATGACCCCGGAAGAGTTCCGGGAATTGCAGATCGAAACCAAGGGGCAGTTCAGCGGTATCGGCATCGAAATTGCCTTGAAGGAACGCGTCTTGACCGTAGTTTCCCCCATTGAAGGCACCCCGGCCTATCAGGCCGGTCTGAAGCCCGGCGACCAGATCCTCAAGATCAACGGCAACCCCGCGAAAAACATCACCCTCATGGAAGCCGTGAAGATGATCCGGGGGCCCAAGGGCAGCAAGGTCACCCTCACCATTAACCGGGAGGGCTTCCAGCAGCCCAAAGATATCGTGATTACCCGGGAAATCATTCCCATCCGCAGTGTCAAGGCTCGCATCCTGGACGATGGCATCGGTTACGTCCGGGTCACCCATTTTCAGGATAAAACCGATCACGATCTCCAGGCCTACCTCAAGAAGATGCAGCAGCGTCTGGCGCCCTTCAAGGGGTTGATCCTGGACCTGCGCAACGATCCCGGCGGGTTGCTGGAGCAGGCGGTGCGCGTCTCCGATGAATTTTTGACTACCGGCCTGATCGTCTACACCGAAGGCCGCAACCGCAACCAGAGCATGCGGTTTTACGCCCGGGCCGGCCAGGAAGGCAAGGTGGCCACGGTTCCCATGGTGGTTCTCATCAATGAAGGCAGCGCCTCGGCATCCGAGATTGTCGCCGGGGCCCTCAAAGACCAGAAGCGGGCCCTGATTGTCGGCGCCAAGAGCTTCGGCAAGGGATCGGTCCAGACCATCATTCCCCTGGAGGACGGTTCGGCCCTGCGCCTGACCACCGCCCTGTACTTCACCCCCAGCGGGGTCACCATTAACGAAAAGGGGATCAACCCCGACGTGGTGGTGGAGGACAAACCCCTCGCCACCGATAAGTCGGTGCAGAAACTGCGGGACGAACTCCTCTCCCAACACATGCGGGCGGAAGGCCTGACCGATAAACCCTGGAACCAGCCCATCACCCCGGAGGAATTGGCTAAAGATCCTCAGTTGAAGCGAGCCGTCGAGTTGCTCCGTAAATGGCCTCCCAAAAATCTGGCCCAGCACCCTTAGAAGCCGTTTTTGGTTTTTGGTTAAGAATTCAACCCTCAACAGCCTGTTTGTTCGGTAGAGTCCCTTGCCTTTCCACGAAAAACCAAAAACTAAAAACCAAAAACCATCATGTGCCCCGGACGAGCAACCCCTGGTGGCCATCATCGGCCGGGCCAACGTGGGGAAGTCCACCCTTTTCAACCGCCTCACCCGCTCCTCCCAGGCCCTGGTGGCCAATATCCCCGGGGTCACCCGGGACCGTCATTACGCCAGCCTGACCTGGGATGACCATTCCGTCCTGCTGGTAGATACCGGCGGTCTGGTGGGGGGCGAAGAAGATCTGTCCGGCATGGTGCGGCAGCAGGCCGAAGCTGCGGTGGAGGAGGCCGACGCCATTCTCCTGGTGGTGGACGGCCGCCAGGGTCCCCAGACCGGCGATGCCGAGGTGGTGGACTACCTCCGGCGCACCGCCAAGCCCATCCTCCTGGTGGTGAACAAGATCGACCTCCCCGTCCTGGAAGACCGGTTGCCGGAGTTCTACCAGTTCGGCCTGGCAAACCTCTACCCCGTGTCGGCCACCCACGGCCTGGGCCTTTCGGGGTTGCTGGAGGCATTGGGGCAAGTCCTGCCTCTGCCCCGGGAACTCCCCGCCCCGGCCCCGGGGATCCGGGTAGCCATCGTCGGCCGGCCCAACGTGGGGAAATCCTCCCTGATCAACTATTTTCTGGGAGAAGCGCGCCTTCTGGTGAGCCCCCAACCCGGCACCACCCGTGACGCCATTGATACCCTTTTTAGCTGGGAAGGGGTGGACTACGTCCTGGTGGATACTGCGGGCCTGCGGCGCCCCAGCCAGGTGGCGCGCGGCCTGGAACGCCAGATGGTCCTGAAGACCATCAAGGCCCTGTCCCGGGCCGAAGTGGCGGTGCTCATGCTGGACGCGGCCGAAGGCCTCACCGGCCAGGACCTGCGCATCATCGGGCTCATCGAGGACCAGGGCAAGGGCTGTCTGGTGCTGGTGAATAAGTGGGACCTGGTGCGGCAGGACGTCCAGGAGGCCAGGACCCTCCTGGACAAGGCCACCTCGGGGCTGGAGTTCATGGCCTATGCCCCGGTCCTGCCCGTGTCGGTCGCCACCGGCTTCAACCTGAGGCGGATCTTTCCCCTGATCTCGGCGATTCATACCCAGACCGGCATCCGGGTGGGTACCGGCGAACTCAACCGGCTCCTCAAGACGATTACCGAACGGACGCCCCCGCCCCGCTACCGGGACCGCCCCGTCAAGTTCTTTTACCTCACCCAACCCGAAATTCACCCTCCCACCTTCGTGGCCTTCGTCAACCAGCCCCAGGGGGTGCCGGACCACTACCGCCGCTTTTTGGTAAAACAGCTGCGGGAGAAGCTGGGGCTGACTTACGCCCCGCTGCGCCTGCTCCTCAAAGGCCGCCAGCGCCGGATCCAGGGACAGAAGTAATA
>PEWM01000038.1:692-6395 GCA_002779455.1 Deltaproteobacteria bacterium CG07_land_8_20_14_0_80_60_11 | reverse complement strand
ACCATCCTCATGGTGCGCCGGGGCGAGACGGTGGCGGTGGCCGGCGACGGCCAGGTCACGCTCGGCGACATGGTGATGAAGCACCACGCCAAAAAGGTCCGCAAACTCTACCACGGTAAGATCATCGTGGGCTTCGCGGGGTCCGCGGCCGACGCCTTGACCCTGTTCGAGCGCCTGGAGGCCAAGCTGGAGAAGCACCAGGGGAACCTCACCCGGTCGGTGGTGGAACTGGCCAAGGACTGGCGCACCGACCGCATCCTCCGGCGTCTGGAGGCCCTGCTCCTGGCGGTGGACGCCACCGGCGCCCTGCTCATCTCCGGCACCGGCGACGTCATCGAGCCCGACGAAGGGGTAATGGCCATCGGCTCCGGCGGCCCCTATGCCCTGGCCGCAGCCCGGGCCCTCCTGGCCCACACGGGGCTTCCCGCCGCCGACATCTGCCGGGAGGCCATGAATATCGCCGCCTCGCTGTGTGTTTATACCAATAGTGAGATTGTGATTGAGGAATTGTAGCGGTGTAGGGCGGGCACTGCCCGCCATCATTTAAACCAGGACCCGAAGACGGCGGGCGATGCCCGCCCTACATGCCGGTAATGATATATGCAAAACAAATTGGAACCAGTTTATGGCCTGGCGCTTTTTATTGTAAGCAAAGCTGTTGAATTAATGCAGGATGGCCAATATATCGAGGCTATTGATTTAATAAAAGAAAATATCTACAGGCCCAATATTTATCAATTAGCTTTTTTAGCTTATGCTTATCTTCAATTAGCACTGAACAACCAAGATAATAAGCAAGAAAATTATCTTTCTGCTTTACAATATGCTGATAAAGCTAAGAATATACATGCAGAGTTAAATTTAGATAATTATATTAAAATATATTATGCCAAGAAGAGTATGGCTTATGTACAGTTTGTAGATGGAATAGTTAAATTAAAAATCTGGGGTGACAAAGAAAATGCGTTAAGACAATATAATCGTTTATTAAATAATGATCCCAAATTAGCCAAGGATTTTTATAAAATTATTAATAAATAACCTGCTGCTGGGAAATATTAGCAGTTTAAGGTAGGGTGGGCACTGCCCGCCACATCGTCTAACGTTTGAAAATAAGAAGGGTAGTGCGCCCGCACACCCTTAAAATACAGCCATAGGGCGCGTCTCACGCGCCACGTCATGGTGCGTGAGACGCACCCTTTTGAACCCAAGGAAGACGGCGGGCAGTGCCCGCCCTACACGATAAAGGCAGGTAACCATGAAATTGCTCAAGCTTCTCCCCGCGTCCGGGGATCACCTGACCCCCCGGGAGACCGTGGCGGAGTTGGACAAATACATCGTGGGGCAGAAGGACGCCAAGCGCTCGGTGGCCATCGCCCTGCGGAACCGCTGGCGGCGTCAGCAGGTCCCCGAGAACCTCAGGGACGAGATCGCCCCCAAAAATATCATCATGATCGGCCCCACCGGCGTGGGCAAGACCGAGATCGCCCGGAGATTGGCCAAGCTCACCGCCTCGCCTTTCCTCAAGATCGAGGCCTCGAAATTCACCGAGGTGGGCTACGTGGGCCGGGACGTGGAATCTATGGTCCGGGACCTGATGGAGCTGGCCGTCGCCCAGGTCAAGGCCGAAGAACGGGACAAGGTCCAGGTCAAGGCCGAAGCGGCGGTGGAAGAGCGGCTGCTGGACCTGCTGCTCCCCGGCTCCAACCCGGAACCGGAAGGCGACGGCGGCAACACCCGGGAGAAGCTCAGGACCATGCTCCGGGCCGGGCGTCTGGAAGACCGCGGCGTGGAGCTGGAAGTCAGCCAGCGCGCCGCCCCGGTGGTGGAGATTTTTTCCGCCGCCGGCATGGAGGAAATGGACTTTAACTTCAAGGATATGCTGGGCAACCTCTTTCCCGGCAAGACCAAGCAGCGCAAGGTGAAGCTCGCCGAGGCCCGGGAATACCTGCTCCAGGAGGAGGCCGGCCGCCTCATCGACATGGACCGGGTGGTGGAGGAGGCCCGGCGCAAGGTGGAGCAAGACGGCATCATCTTCTTAGATGAGATCGACAAGATCGTGGGCCGGGACGGCACCCGGGGGCCCGACGTCTCCCGGGAAGGGGTGCAGCGGGACCTGTTGCCCATCGTCGAAGGCACCACGGTTAACAGCAAGTATGGCATGCTGCGCACCGACCACATCCTGTTCATCGCCTCCGGGGCCTTCCACCTGTCCAAACCGTCGGATCTGATCCCGGAGATGCAGGGCCGCTTCCCCATCCGGGTGGAGCTCCACTCTCTGGGGCCGGCGGAGTTCGAACGCATCCTGACGGAGCCGGAAAACGCCCTGATCAAGCAGTACCGGGCGCTGTTGAACACCGAAGGCATCCGGCTCACCTTCACCCCGGAGGCTATTAAGGAGATCGCCGGCCTGGCCACGAGGGTGAACGACCGCACCGAAAACATCGGCGCCCGGCGGCTCCACACGGTCATGGAAAAGCTTCTGGAGGAGATTTCCTTTACGGCCCCGGACCTGGGTTCCCAGGAGATCACCATCACCGACGCCTACGTCCGGGAACGCCTGGCCGCCCTCATCGACGACGAGGATTTGAGCCGGTATATTCTTTAAAGATTGGGGGAAAAGGCGAAGAGGCGAAGAGGGCAAAAGGGGGGAAACTGCGGTTTCTTTTTTCCTTTTCGCCTTTTTCCCTTTTCCCCTTTTCGCCCGGCGGGATTTCGGTCTAAGGAGATCGTCATAACACCATGGCCCAAGAATACATAAAAAAGGCCGAAACCCTTTTGGAGGCCCTGCCCTACATGCGCACCTTTCAGGGGCAGACCGTGGTGATCAAGTATGGCGGCGCCGCCATGCAGGAGCCGGAGTTGAAGCGCGCCTTCGCCCAGGACATCACGCTCCTCCAGTATCTGGGCATCCACCCGGTGGTGGTGCACGGCGGCGGGCCCCAGATCGGCAAGGTGCTGGCCAAGATGGACATCCCCACCCGGTTCGTGGACGGCCTAAGGGTCACGGACGAGGACACCATGGACGTGGTGGAGATGGTCCTGGCCGGCAAGATCAACAAGGAGATCGTCAACCTGATCAACACCGCCGGCGGCGCCGCGGTGGGGCTGAGCGGCAAAGACGGCCTGCTGCTCCAGGCCCAGAAAATGGAGTTCTACCGCCCCCGGGAGGACGAGCCCCCGGAGATCATCGACATCGGCCTGGTGGGGGAAGTGACCGCGGTGAACACGCACCTTATCCGCACCCTGCAAGCCCAGCAGTTCATCCCGGTGATCGCCCCGGTGGGGGTGGGAGAAGCCGGCGAAACCTACAATATCAACGCCGACCTGGTGGCCGGGGCGGTGGCCGCGGCCCTGGGGGCGGCCAAGCTCATTCTGCTCACCGACGTCCCGGGAGTCCTGGACCGTGACCACCGCCTGGTCTCCAGCCTCACCCGCCGCCAGGCGGTTACCCTGATGGAGGAGGGGGTGGTCGCCGGCGGCATGATCCCCAAGATCAAGTGCTGCCTGGAGGCCCTGGACGAAGGGGTGGCCAAGGCCCACATCCTGGACGGCCGCACCCTCCACGCGGTGCTCCTGGAGATTTTTACCGACACCGGCATCGGCACGCAGATTGTGGGGTAGTGAGCCGTAGGGTGCGTCTTACGCACCAGGAAATAACACGCAAGCTGACAACTTTAAGTCTGACTTCGCTGGAGAAAGATAGTGAACAATAACTGGATGGAACGCGCCGACAAAGTCGTCATGCACACCTACGGCCGGCAGCCGCTGGTGCTGGTCAAGGGCGAGGGCTGCCGGGTTTGGGACGACACCGGCAAAGAGTACCTGGACTGTCTGGCCGGGCTGGCGGTGGTCAACCTGGGCCATGCTCACCCGGAGGTCGCCAAGGCCGCCGCGGCCCAGCTGACGCAGCTGGTCCACGTCTCCAACATCTACTACACCACCCCCATGGTGGAGCTGGCCGAGACGCTGGTGCGCCTGTCCTTTGCCGACCGGGTCTTTTTCGCCAACAGCGGCGCCGAAGTCAACGAAGGGGCCATCAAGCTGGTGCGGCGCTACTCCCGGGAACGCTTCGGGGCCGGGCGGCACCGGATCATCTGCATGGAGAACTCCTTCCACGGCCGCACCCTCGGGGCGCTCTCGGCCACGGGCCAGTCCAAGTTCTGGCAGGGCTTCGACCCCCTGCTGCCGGGTTTCGTCTTCGTGCCCTTCAACAACCTGGAGGCGGTGGCCCAGGCGGTGGACGCCACCGTCTGCGCCGTGATGCTCGAGCCCATCCTGGGAGAGGGGGGGGTCTGCCTGCCCTCGCCCGATTATTTGAAGGGTTTGCGGCAGTTGTGCGATGCGAAGGGGCTTTTGCTGGTGCTGGATGAAATCCAGACGGGCCTGGGCCGCACCGGGACCCTCTTCGCCCAGGAAAACTTCGGCATCACCCCGGATGTCATGACCCTGGCCAAGGCGTTGGCCAACGGTCTGCCCATGGGGGCGCTCCTGGCCACTTCCGAGGTGGCGTCCGCCTTCGTCCCCGGGACCCACGCCAGCACCTTTGGGGCCGGGCCGGTGGTGGCCGCCGCGGCCAACGCCGCCCTGGATCTGTTGAGCGCCCCGGAGTTTCTGGCCGGGGTGCGGGAACGGGGTTTTTGGTTAGAAAAGGGCTTACGCGCCATGCAGGCAGAGCTCCCGGTCATCAAAGAGGTGCGGGGCCTGGGCCTCATGTGGGGCCTGGAATTGACCCAAGAGGGGACGCCGGTGGTGGCGGCCTGCCGGGAGCGGGGCCTGTTGGTCAACTGCACCCAGGGGAACGTCATCCGGCTGCTGCCGCCTTTGGTCATTACCCCCCAAGAGATCGACGCGGCCCTAACCATCCTGCGGGAAGCTTTTAAGGCAGTGTTTCCATGACCCGCCACCTGTTGACCGTATTGGATCTGAGCCGGGAGGAGATCGAACCCCTCCTGGCCCGGGCCCGGGAACTCAAGGCCCTCCATCACCGGGGCCGGAACCCCACGCCCCTTAAGGGGAAAACCCTGGCCATGATCTTCGACAAGCCCTCCACCCGCACCCGGGTCTCCTTTGAGGCGGGGATCGCCCAACTGGGGGGGTCCAGCATCTACCTGGCCCCGGGCCAGACCCAGATGTCCCGGAACGAGCCCGTGGCCGACACCGCCCGGGTGCTGTCCCGGTACGTGGACGGGGTGGTGGTGCGAACCTTTGCCCAGGAAACGGTGGCGGAACTGGCCCGCCACGCCACCATCCCGGTGATCAACGGCCTGACGGACACGCACCACCCCTGCCAGGTCTTGAGCGACCTCATGACCATGCAGGAGCGCTTCGGCGATCTTACCGGGCTCAAAGTGGCCTGGGTGGGGGACGGCAACAACATGGCCAACTCCTGGATCACCGCGGCCATGCACCTGGATTTCGCCCTGCACCTGGCCTGCCCGCCGGGCTACGAGCCCGACGCTGCCATCCTCGCCCAGGCCGAAGCCCAGGGCGCCCGGGTTTTCCTGGGCCAGGACCCCGAAGCCGCGGTGGCCGGGGCAAAGGTAATCAACACCGACGTCTGGGCGAGCATGGGCCAGGAGGAGGAGGCCGCGGCCCGGCGCCAGGTCTTTCAACCGTATCAGGTGAATAGCCAGCTTATGAAAAACGCGGCCCCAGAGGCCATCGTGCTCCACTGCCTGCCGGCCCACCGGGGCGAGGAGA
>PEWM01000038.1:0-431 GCA_002779455.1 Deltaproteobacteria bacterium CG07_land_8_20_14_0_80_60_11 | reverse complement strand
TCATCGGATGAGGGGAATATTCAATCAGAACAAGGTTGCCCAAGCGGAGCTTGGGAACGAGTAAATAAAATTGAGAATATGTTCAACTAAAAGTAATAACGGGAACGAAAACAAATGAAAGACATCAACAAAATTGTCCTGGCCTACTCCGGCGGCCTGGACACCTCGGTCATTCTCAAGTGGCTGAAAGAGAAGTATCAGTGCCCGGTAGTGGCCTTTGCCGCCGACCTGGGCCAGGGCGAGGAACTGGCGGCGGTGGCGGAAAAGGCTAAAGCCACCGGCGCCGACGAGGTTTATATCGAGGACCTGAAGGAAGAGTTCGTCCGGGACTTCGTCTGGCCCATGTTCCGGGGCAACGCCCTGTATGAGGGGGCATATCTCCTGGGCACCGCCATCGCCCGGCCCTTGATCGCCAAAGCCCAGGTGGAGGT
>PEWM01000138.1 GCA_002779455.1 Deltaproteobacteria bacterium CG07_land_8_20_14_0_80_60_11 | reverse complement strand
GCACAGGGTTTCGCGCTTGGCGATAACTCCGTCCCTCAGCCAAATCCATTCAAGGTAATTGGTGAGAATCAGATTATCTCGTAATTGCCGGTACTTGACGATTTGTTCAGACTTCAGGAATTGGTCAAGCTTTTCTCCAATTTTCTTATTTTCCAGATAGCCCAGGATGCACTCATTGATCTTGAATTTGAAATCAGGGGCGCCTTTGCCGGTTTCGTCCCGCTTGGGTTCGTGGATAACCCTGATTTTCTCTCCGGCGCAGGCTTTCAAGAGATGGTCCAGGGCCGGGCGCAAGGTGTGCTCGGTGGCGTCTTTGACATCGAGCTTTTTAATTTGGTCAAAATAGGCTTTGAAAGCTTTGATCATAACGGCACATCCTCTATGAGGTTTTCATAGCGCTATTATTATTCCCCTCTTCGCCTTTTTCCCCTTCTTCCTCCACCAGCAGCAGGTTGACGTGGCGGCGGCGGATGTCCACGTGGGCCACCTTGACCTTTACGAGATCGCCCAGGGCGAAGATGCGCCGGGTGCGGCGGCCGAAGAGGCGCATGAGGGATTCCTCGTAGCGGTAGTAGTCGTCGGGCAGGTCCACCAGGCGCACCAGGCCCTCGGCAAAGACCTCCTCCAGGGAGACGAAAAAGCCGAAGGCGTTGACCCCGGTGATGCGGCCCGAGAAGGTGTCGCCTACCCGGTGGGCCAGGCAGCGCACCTGCATACGGGACATCATCTCCCGCTCGGCGTTGATGGCGGCCCGCTCCCGCCGGGTGAGATGGGCGGCCTGGGTCTCCAGGTCTTCCGGGTCCAGGGAGAAGGGTGGTTTGCGCCCCGAAAGGCGGCTCAGGAGCAGCCGGTGAATCAGCAGATCGGGATAGCGCCGGATGGGGGAGGTGAAGTGGGTGTACCAGTCGGTGGCCAGGCCGTAGTGGCCCAGGTTCTCTCCGGCGTAGCGGGCCTGCTTCAAGGAGCGCAGGAGCATCAGCTGCACCATGGGGGCCAACGGGGTCTTACGCACCTCATCCAGAAACTCCCGAAGGACCCGGGGGTCGCGGTGAACCTCCTTAGGCAGGTCGAACCCGAGGCTCTTCAGATAGGTGCGGAAGGCGGCCAGCTTGACGGCGTCGGGGCGCTCGTGCACCCGGAAGAGGGAGAATTCCCCCAGGAAGGTGGCCACCGCTTCATTGGCGGCGATCATGAACTCCTCGATGAGTAGGTGGGACACCAGGTGATCCACCCGGCGGATGTCCACCGGCCAGCCCCGGTCGTCCAGCACCACCTCGGCTTCGGGGAGGCTCAGGAGGAGGCTGCCCCGTTCGGCCCGGCGCTCCCGGAGGAGGTCGCAGAGCTCCGTCATTTGGGTGAGCATCTTCACGAAAGGCCGGTAGCGGCTCCGAAGCCCCCGGTCTTGCTTGACCAGCAGATCGTCGACCAGGCGGTAGGTGAGGCGGGCGTGGTTGCGGACCACGCTGCGGGCAAAAGTAAAGTCTTTCCGGCGGCCCCGGCGGTCGAAGTTGAGCATGGCGGTCACCGCCAGGCGGTCTTCTCCGGGGATGAGGCTGCAGACGTCGGTGGCGAGCTTCTCGGGCAGCATGTGCACCGCCCGCTGGGGAAAATAGACGCTGGTGCCCCTGAGGTCGGCCTCCTTATCCAGGGGCGAGCCCGGGGTGACGTAGTGGCTGACGTCGGCGATGGACACGTAGAGAGTGAAGCTCCCCCCGGGCTTTTTCTCCAGGCAGACGCCGTCGTCGAAGTCTCGGGCGGTCTCCCCGTCGATGGTCACCATGGGCAGGTGGCGCAGGTCCAGCCGGCCTTTCAGGGCCCGTTCCGACAGGTCCGGGGTGATGTTGGCCGCCGCGGCCAGGACCTCCGGCGGGAACTCGTCGGGCAGCTCATACTTCAAAATCACCAGCCGGGCCTGGACCTCGGCGTCTTCCACGTCGCCCAGGACCTCGGTGACCACCCCCTGGGGATTGAGGTGCCCCGTGGGATAGTGGGTCACCGCGGCCCGGACCATCTGTCCCGGGGCGGCGCCGTTTAAGTGCTCCGGGGCGATCACCAGGTTGAAGAGGAGGTGCTCGTCTTCGGGCTCCACAAAATAGGTGTCCCCGGCCTGGGACAGGGTGCCCAGCACGTCCGTGAGCCGGCGGGAGAGGATGCGGATCACCCGGCCTTCCTTGCGGCGGCCCCGGCTGCCCTCGATCCGCACCACCACCCGGTCGCCGTGCCAGGCTTCTTTCAGGTTCGCCGCCACCAGGTAGATGTCCTTGCCGCCGGTCTCGGGGGTGACGAAGCCGAAGCCGTCGGGGTGGACGGAGAGCTCCCCCGCTACCAGGTTCATCTTTTCGGCCAGGCCAAAGCGGCCGCCCTTGAGGGAGACCAACTGCCCCCGGGCTACCATCTGGTCCACCGCCGTGGCCCCGGCCCCGGCCTGGTCCGGGCCGGCGTTGAGCAACCGCAGCAGCTCCTCCATCAATAGCGGCCGGGCGGCCTCCTGAAAGGTTCGCAGGATGTGATCTTCCTTGGCCACCGGCTTCTTTTTGCGCCGTCTTCTCGTAGTCATCATCTGCCTCGCAACCCGGGCCTTAAAGGGGTTGAGGTGTTAGCCGCCTTCGCCGCGCCGTTCGTTGATATCGTGAATTCAGAAAACATTCTTTATAATATCAACATGTTGAACAATAGTCACCTAAAAACGGCATCCCGGGTAAACCTTTTCATCGGCGCCGGCATCTGGTCATGATTTGGGGTCACCGCAACAAATAACCATAATCTTCGGGGACTGCGGCAGAGGGCCAGAAGAGACCTCAATCGGCAGAATGGGGTGATCTCAAGCTCACCTTCCGGGAGAGTCGGCCTTATACCAAGTTCGCTTTGAAATGAAACAAACCAATCAGATAACCTGTTGATATCACACGTAGGGGCGGGTTTCAAACCCGCCCCTACAAGACGAACATGGTATTAGATGGCCGTGAGGGCCTAAGCTTGGGGGAGCAGGGTTGTGTAGCGAATGGCACGCAAGATAAGGAGTTAAACCGACAAAGATTGGAAGCTTGATGATTATATTTTTTGGAGCAAAATATTTTCTAAGAAAAGATTATTAATGAGGCTTTGAGTAACTTTTTCAGGTGTTACCCCATAAGAGCCTTTCTCGATGTATGCCTTTATATTATTGATCTTGTCAGTGCGAATCTCCGGCGTATTAGAAATAATTTTGTAGGCTCTTTTATTCAATTCGTAATACTGATACATTATACGCGGTTTATCCAATAAATTAATATCTCGTTTATTTGTTTCCCGAAGCGAGTAAAAGATGGGGTCAGAAAGGATTCTCAGTGCTATCGCAAATTGATGTGGGTTAAGTTGCCTCTGTTCAGTGCGAACCACTAAAACATGAAACCCAAGATGATGAGTTTCCGGATCAGAGTATGGCGTATCCAAAGTTAAAAAGCGAATATCGTCTTTTTCAAGTGGAGGCTGCTTATCACACAGGAAATAAATGCCTCCCAGACTGATATTCACTAATATGCCCTGGTCGGTCCATAATTCCTGGGATTGGGGCAGGTGGACATGACATATCCTGGGTTCGGCGATATTAATGCGACCGAACTGGCGTCTTTCCGGAAGGGAGTCTAATGGAGTAACTTCCTTAATTCTCATAATAATTTAGCCGTAAAGCAAAAAAGAGACTTGGGTGATTAAACTCGCTTCCTCTTATTATCGGCATGAGCGTCAAAAATATTAATTTTCCCCGGCATGATTTATTGATAGGCGGATTATCCGAGATCAGGCGGGAGACTTCCTACCCCTGCCTTGAAAAGTTACTTAAATTGGTGGCGCAGGCTTTCCAGCCTGCGCAGGGCGCGTTTCACGCGCCAGGCTTCACGGGCTCGCCCCGAGGCGATGGCGCCGCATTTGGATTTGTGCTTCTTTGAACAATCTTATATAATTCGCGGTGGGATAATTAATTTTTGTGGAAAAGGCGGGACCTGCGAGTGCCAGATTTGCAGGTGGAATATCTCATTGAGCTCGCGCCGGAGCGTCGGCAGGCGATCCTGTCCCGCTCCCAGGAAGACGTCAGCGCCGTGCTGGAGGCGGTGGCGCCCATCTTAGCCGCCCTGCGCCGGGACGGCGACGCCGAATCCCTCAGGCAGCATCAGCAGTTCAAGGCCGACATCACCGCAGCGGACCTTTTGGCCACCCCCGAGGAGATTGAGGCCGCCTACCGGGTCCTGGACCCCCAGGTCACCGCCGCACTCAAGACCGCCGCCGCGAATATTGAAAAATTTCATCGGGCCCAGTTGGACCGGGAGATGTGGGCCATGGAAGTCCAGCCCGGCATCCTGGCCGGGCGGCTCTCCCGGCCCCTTAATCGGGTGGGCTGCTATATTCCCGGCGGGCGGGCCTCGTATCCCTCCAGCGCCCTGATGAACATCATTCCCGCTAAAGTGGCGGGGGTGGCCGAGATCGTGGCCGCCACGCCGCCGGGGCCGGGGATGGCAGTGAACCCCGCCACCCTGGTGGCGGCGCACCTGGCCGGGGCCAGCCGACTCTTCAAGATCGGCGGCCCCTGGGCCATCGGCTCCATGGCCTACGGGACAAAGACTGTCCCCCGGGTGGACAAGATCGTGGGCCCGGGCAACAAGTATGTCACGGCGGCCAAGCTCCTGGTGTTCGGCCAGGTGGGCATCGACTCCCCGGCGGGGCCCAGCGAGGCCCTGATCCTGGCGGATGACACGGCAGAAGCCCGGTACGTGGCGGTGGACTTTCTCTCCCAGGTGGAGCACGACCCCGAGGCCGCCGCGGTCCTGGTGACGACGGATGCGGAACTGGCCCGGGCCGTGGTGGCATTCATCATTGCAGAACTGCCCCGCCTGCCCCGGCGGGAGATTATCGAGGCGGCCCTGACGAAGTACTCCGCGGTGCTTCTGGTTGCGTCTCTGGATGAGGCCATGGAGTTTGCCAACCTCTATGCCCCGGAGCATTTGCAGATCGTCACCCGGGACCCCTTTGCCCTGTTGCCCCGCATCAAGCACGCCGGCTCCATCTTTCTGGGGCCGTATGCCCCGGTGCCGGTGGGCGACTACGCCTCGGGGACCAACCACGTGCTCCCCACGGGCGGCTGCGCCCGGATGTTCTCGGGGCTCTCCGTGGATGATTTTATCCAGAAACCCACCTTTCAGCACTTGACCCGGGAGGCGCTCCGGTCCCTGAAAGATACGGTTATCACCCTGGCCGAACACGAGGGCCTGCACCTGCACGCCCGGGCCGTGGCCGAACGGTTTAGGGATGATTAACTCAACAGGGCCGGAAGCCGGCTTTCCGCCCCTGATGCCAGCCCCAGCCGCGGCCGGAGAGGATCATTATCATGACCCAGCGCCCCAGACCAGGACCATGAGCCATGTCAACCCATAAAGTCCCTACGGTCATACTGCCCGCGGCCGAAATCGCCGACGTTCAGAACCACGTCAGTCCGCACACCATCGACATCGACAAGGTGGGGGTCAAGAACATCTCTTATCCCATCGTGGTGCTGGACAAGTTCAACGGCACCCAGCACACCGTGGCCTGTATCAATATGTACGTCAACCTGCCCTACCGCCACAAGGGCACCCACATGAGCCGCTTCATCGAGATCCTGAGCGAACACCGCCGGGACGTCAGCCTCAAGAAGATCGGCCCCATCCTGGAGGAGACCCGGCGGCGCCTTAACGCCCATTCGGCCCACATCGAGATGACCTTTCCCTACTTCATCGACAAGGAGGCGCCCGTCACCAAGGCCCGGGGTTTGATGGAGTATATCTGCAACTTTAACGGCTCTATGGATGAAAACGGCCGCCTGGACCTGGTGGTGGGAATCACGGTCCCGATCACCACCCTGTGCCCCTGCTCCAAGGAGATCAGCCAGGTGGGCGCCCACAATCAGCGGGGCGAAGTGCGGGTCCAGGTGCGCTACAAGAAATTCTTCTGGATCGAAGACCTGATCCGGTTGGTGGAGGAGTCGGCGTCCTGCGAGGTTTATGCCTTACTGAAACGCCAGGATGAGAAGTACGTCACCGAGAAGGCTTACAGCAATCCCATGTTCGTCGAGGACGTGGTGCGGGAAATCGCCCACCGCCTGAGCCAGAATGACAACTTCACCTGGTACGCGGTGGAGTCGGAAAACTTCGAGTCCATCCACAACCACTCCGCCTACGCCTACATTGAGTCCAAGAAAGCCTGAGGCTTGATTGGCCCCCGATGGCCGCATGCGAGGGGCGCGGTCGACTCATACTGAAATCCGTAGGGCGCGTCTCACGCGCCATTCTTGGTGCGTAATACCAAGTTGCGCTCATAGAAGTAAGAAAAGCTTACGGTCTGTAGGGGCGCACCCGCGTGTGCGCCCAACCTGAGGGCGGACACATGGGTCCGCCCCTACGGAACATAAATTACCTGTATGAACGCAGTTTGGTATAAGTCGCTACGAAGGGAAATTACCTTTTTGAGCGCAGATTGGTATCAGTCCTCGGACTTTTTAGGCTTTTTCCCCTTCTTGCCGGATTTGCCCGCCCCTTTCTTGGCCCCCACCAGTTTTTCCTGGTCGGGGTGCGGCCCCAGCCACTGGACCTGGCCGGTATCGAGGTCATAGAGGGCGCCCACCAATTTAACCTGGCCTTCTTTAACCTTCTCCCGGATGACGGGGCTCAGTCTCAGCATATCATCCATGGCCTGCCAGACGTTATCCGTGATGGCGGCCTTGAGGAGCACGTCTTTGGCGGACTGGGGGTTGGCTTCCCGGGCTTTGTCCACCGCGGGTTTGATGGGTTCCACCAGGTTAGCGAGGTTGGGGGGCAGCTTGGCGTCGTCCACTACCGCAGTGACCGCACCGCACTGGCTGTGTCCCAGGACCACCACCAACGGCGCGGCCAGATGGTCCACGGCGTATTCGATGGAGCCGATCTCATCCGTGGCCGCGACGTTGCCGGCCACCCGGATCACGAAGATATCGCCGAGGCCCTGGTCGAAGATGATTTCCGGCGGCACCCGGGAGTCGGAGCAGGTGAGGACCGCGGCCAGGGGGTGCTGGCCCTGTCCCGAAGTCAGGGCGCGGCGCTCCGGTCCTTGGTGGGGATGCTGGAGTTTGCCGCCGACGTAACGAGCATTGCCCTCCTTGAGGATCCTGAGGGCCTCATCCGGGGAGATCCCCGGACTGGCGCTGGTTGCCAGGGCCGGAGCCGCCAGGGCCGCAGCCACCAGGACGATAAGCATCAACCGGCTGATTCTCTTCATAAAAAGCTCCTTTAAACACTAACCATTACCCACAACTCGGGAAGTTTTTGATTCACCAAGTTTTTGGTGGCACAGGCTTTCTAGCCTGTGCGGGGTTTTTCGCACAGCCTGGAAAGGCTGTGCTACCAGTCAGAAAACTTTGTGGGTAATGCTTGGCCTTCAAGCCAGGGGGCGGCCTTCCCTAACCGTCACTGATATTGTTTTAAGTCACCCCTGAGGGCGCACACACAGGTGCGCCCCTACTTGCCGCAGGATGGGCACGAGGCGGCCGGCAACGAGCTTTTCGTGGGGCCTTCTTCCCCTCGCATCAGCTCTTTGGCCAGTTCCATCATCTGCTTCAGTTTCTGGTCCACCCGGTAGTTCACCGTATCCGGTTCAAAGGCGCCGTCCGGGAGGGGTTGGCCGGCCGGGACCCCGGTGAGGAGTTCCAGGGCCTCATCGGCGTGGCCCACGGCCCAGACGTGAAACTTGCCGGCTGCGACCGCGTCCACCACTTCTTTTTTCAGCATCAACTCCGGGACATTGGCCTTGGGGATGATGACGCCTTGGGCGCCGTCCAGGCCCCGGGCCTTGCAGACCTTATAAAAACCCTCGATCTTCCAGTTGACCCCGCCGATGGGCTGGGCCTCGCCCCGCTGGCTCATCGAACCGGTCATGGCGATATTCTGGGCCAGGGGGAGTTCGGTCAACGCCGACACCAGGGTGCAGAGTTCCGCCAGGGAGGCGCTGTCGCCTTCCACCAGGCCGTAGCTCTGCTCGAAGCAGAGGCTGGCCGACAGGGTCAGGGGCTTGTCCTGGGCAAAGCGGCTTTTCAGGTAACCCGCCAGAATGAGGACCCCCTTGTTGTGGACGTTGCCCGAGAGCTGGGACTCCCGGTCGATGGTTAACACTCCATCCTTCCCCAGGGCGACGGTGGCGGTGATCCGGGACGGGCGGCCGAAGGAGTGGTCCCCCAGGGCATACACCGACAGGCCGTTCATCTGGCCCACCACCCGGCCCCCGGTCTCGATGAAGAGCATCCCTTCGTCGATGAACTCCTGGAGCTTTTCTTCCGGCAGGTCGGCCCGGTAGGTCTTCTCGTCGATGGCCTTGTCCACGTCGGAGCCCAAGATCACCTCGTGGGTGTTGCTCCGGGCCCAGTAGTTGGCCTCTTTGACCACGTCCCGGACCTCTTTGAGTTGCAGGGTGAGCTTTTGCTGGTGCCCGGCCAGTTCCTGGGCATACTCCACCAGGCGGGCCATGCCGGTCTTGTGGAGGGGCATGAGCTGCTTTTCCTGGCAATACCCGGCCAAAAGCTCGCAGAACTGCCGGAGGTGGTCGTCGGTCTTGCGCATCCGCGAGTCGAAATGGGCCTTGATCTTGAAGAATTTATGAAAATCTTCGTCGTAGATATAAAGCAGCTGGTAGATATAGGGGTCGCCCACCAGGATGATCTTGATGTTCAGAGGGATGGGCTGGGGCTGGAGGCTGCGGGTGGTGATCATCCCGAACATCTCCATGGGGTCCTCGATCTTGACCTCGCCGTTTTTCAGGCAGCGCTTCAGGGCCTCATACGAGAAGAACCAGCGCAGCAGGTCCATGGCCTCCAGGACGAGATAGCCGCCGTTGGCCCGCTGCAAGGCCCCGGCCCGGATCAGGGAAAAGTCGGTCACCAGGGCGCCGAACTGGGCCCGGCGTTCCACCGCCCCGAACAGGTTGGAGTAAGTGGGGTTGTTCTCCATGATCACCGGGGCGCCTTGGGTATCGGAGTGGTCCACGAAGACGTTCACCTGGTATTGAATGAACGACGGCTCCGGCGCGGGGAAGGGAAAGGGGCCCTGAGCGCCGGGCCGGCGCTTCAGGTCGTCGATATTTTTCAGGATGTCTTCCTGGACGTCTCTGAGGTAGTCGAGGACCTGGGGCAGGTCATGGTATTTCTCCCGCAATTCCTCCATGTGATGGCCCACCACGTAGAGGGCCACGTCCTGGTCCAGCTTTTTCTCCTGTTCCTGGAACTCCTTTTCCATTTTGCGAATCTTGCGGATGGCCTCGTTCATGTAGGTGTGGAGCTGGGCGGACTTCTGGCGCAGCGTCTCCCGGTCCTCGTCGCTCAGGTCCTTGAGTTCATCTTCGCTCAGGGGCTTGCCTTCCTTGCCGGGAAAGATCATGAGGCCGGTGGGGGAAATGTTGAGGATAAAGCCTTCTTCCACCGCCTTGCCGTCCAGTTCCTGGAGGATCTTGTTGCGCTCCTGGGTGAAGCTGTGCATGAGGGCTTCCCGGCGGCCGGAATAGTCTTCGCTTTCGAACACCTCGGGGATTTGCACCTTCAGGTTGGAGATCAGCACTTCCATATCCGCCTTCAGGAGCCGGCCTTTGCCGGGGGGCAGGCTCAGGCTTTGGGGCTGCTCCGGGTCTTTGAAATTATGGACGTAGATACAATCCGGCGGCGTGGGCTCAGTGGCGGCCAACTCCTGCACGTAGGCCATGATGGTTTCGGTCTTCCCGGCCCGGGGCGGCCCGGCCACGAAGATGTTGTATTCCAGGTCCTTCACCCCCAGGCCGAATTCCAGGGCGTGGACGGCCCGGTCCTGGGCCACGACCTTTTCCTTCAGGGGGCTGACGTCCGAGGTGGTTTCGAATCCCAAAGCGTCGGGGTCACAGACGGCGCGCAAGCTCTCGGGTTTCAATTCCCAGCGGTTTGGCGACATGGTTCCTCCTCATCAAGATCATTTCCAACAGGCAGACCGCCAGGAGTCTCCAGCGGTCGCATTATCCGGCGCCGTCTCCCAGCCGGATGAGAGGACAGACCTGGGGGTCATGGAAATCCGGCCCCTCGATCTGAATGGTGTTGTGCTCCAGGCCGAACCGCCGGCGCAGCAGTTCTTCCAGTTCCCGGGTAAGGCAGTCCCGGTTGCTATGGTTGTCGATGGTCACGTGGACGCTCAGGGCATAGATTCCCGAGGCGATGGTCCAGATGTGCAGGTCGTGCACCTGCTTCACCTGGGGATGGCTCTCCAGGGACTGCTGCACCTCGTCGGCGGCGATATGCCGGGGGGCGGACTCCAGCAGGATGTCCGCCGCCTCCCGCACCAGCTGCCAGCTGCCGATGATGATCATCACCCCGACGATGATGCCGGCCAGGGGGTCAAACCAGTACCAGCCTTGCCACCAGATGGCCACGCCGGCGGCGACGGCGGCCACCGACCCGAAGGAGTCGGCCAGCAGGTGCAGGAAGGCCGAGCGCAGATTGAGGTTGTGCTCCCGGGACGGCATGAGCACATACATCCCGAACAGGTTAACCAGCAGGCCCAGGCTGGCGATGATGATCAGCGGGCTGCCGCTGATGGCCGGCGGCTGGGAAAGCCGTTGCGCGGCCTCAAAAAAGATATAGCCGGCCATGGCCCAGAGCGCCAGCCCGTTGACCAGGGCCACCAGGATTTCCAGGCGGTGGTAGCCGAAGGTCTTTTGGGCGGTGGGGGGCCTGGCGGCCCATTGGAGGGCCAGGAGGCTCAATCCCAGGGCGCCCACGTCGCTCAGCATGTGCCCGGCGTCGGCCAGAAGGGCCAGGCTGTTGGTGAGAATGCCGCCCCCCAGCTCCACCACGAAAAACGCCAGCTGGGTCCAAAAGGCCAGTTGCAGGCGCCGCCGGCTGCTCTCGAACCGATGATGGCGGACGTGGGCCGCGTCGTTCATACCTGTTCCCGATGAATTTCCAGAACCTGGTACACCCTGATCCCCCGTGGGGTCTGGACTTGCAGGCGGTCCCCCACGGCGCGGCCCAGCAACGCCTTTCCCAAAGGCGAGGCCAGGGAGAGGCGCCCGGTGGCGGCGTCGGCCTCCAGGGGACCCACCATTTTATACTCACGTTCCTGGCCGGTGTTCAGATTGACCACCCTGACCCGGCTGTTGAATCTTACCTTATCGGGAGACAGATTGCTTCCCACCAGCACCTCGGCGTTGGCCAGGGTCTGCTGCAACTGCCTGATGCGGCG